>JACQZV010000089.1 GCA_016213695.1 Acidobacteriota bacterium
CGCGCCGCTGGAGGTAGAGCTGCTCGAGCTGGCCGAGGTCGGCCGCGAGCGGCCGTCGGCCGTCGGCCGGAATGCGCTCGATGACGCGGGCCAGCGGGATGTCGAGCCACGCGACGGCGCCGTCGGCGAGCATCAGCAGGCGATTCTCCGTATCGACGAACGTGCCGCCGCCGGTCGCGACGACGACGTTGCGCCGGGGCAGCAGCTCGTGGAGAACCTGCCGCTCCACCTCCCGGAAATAAGCCTCTCCCTCCTGCGCGAAGATCGCGGCCACCGTCCGCCGCTCGCGCGCCTCGATCCGTTCGTCCACGTCCTCGGCTTGCCAGCCGATACGGCGGCCGAGCGCCGCAGCGACCGTCGATTTGCCGGCGCCCATGAAGCCAACGAGATACAGCTTGTCGGCTCTCACGCGCGCAGCGATTCGAGCACGGCGAAGAACTCCGGATACGACACGGCGGCCGCATCCGCTCCATGAATGGCCGTGGGGCCGGACGCCCCGAGGGCCGCAATCGCGAAGGCCATCGCGAGGCGATGGTCGTGATGCGCGTCCACCTCGCCGCCGCGGAGCCGGCGCGATGCGCGGACGTGAAAGCCGTCGGGCCGCTCGTCGATGTCGGCGCCCATGCGCCGGAAGCCCTCGGCCAGCGCGGCGATGCGGTCGCTCTCCTTGACGCGCAGTTCCTGCGCCCCGGTGACCCCGAGGGCGCCCCCATGCGTCGCCAGCGCCGCCAGCACCGGCAGCTCGTCGATGACGCCGGGCACCTCCTCCGGGGCAAGCTCGATGGGCGTGAGCGTGCCGTGGCGCACCACGAGCGTCCCCGTGGGCTCGCCCGCGCTCCCGCCGTCGGGTGCCGCTGACGACTCGATGCGTGCGCCCATCCGCGCGAGGACGCCGAGAATCGCCGCGCGCGTCGGGTTCAGTCCCACGCCCTCGATGGTCACCTCGGAGCCCGGCAGCGCCGCCCCGGCCACCAGCCAGAAAGCCGCCGACGAGAGGTCCCCCGGAACGGTCAGCGTCTGTCCCTGGAGTCGCTGGCCGCCCTGAACGCCCACCATGCGATCAACGCACGAGACGCTGGCACCGAACGCCCGCAGCGCCCGCTCCGTGTGATCCCGCGTGGCGAGCGGCTCCCGCACGCGCGTGACCCCGTCGGCGTGCAGCCCCGCCAGGAGCACGGCGCTCTTGACCTGCGCGCTTGGCACGTCCGGTTCGAACTCGATGGCCGCCAGCCGACTGGTTCCTTCGATCGTGAGGGGCGGGCGCCCATCCTCGGAGGAAATACGCGCGCCCATCCGCTCGAGGGGCACAACCACCCTCCGCATGGGCCGGCGGCGCAGCGACTCATCGCCCGTGAGCGTGGCGCGAAAGGGGTGGGCGGCCAGGATTCCCGCGAGCATCCGGATGGTGCTGCCGGAGTTTCCCGCGTCGAGCACGGCGTCCGGGGGCCGCAGGCCCCGTAGCCCGCGTCCCTCGATCCGGATCTCGAGGCCTGTCTCGGGGTGCCGCCCAACTTCCTCGATCGAGACGCCGAGGCCTCGGAGGCACCGCAGCGTTGATCCGCAATCACCCCCGGTGGAATACCCGCTGATGGAGGACGTCCCCTCGGCGATGGCGGCAAGCAGCGCGTAGCGGTGCGAGATCGACTTGTCGCCGGGAGGCCTTACGCGTCCGCGCACGCGCGCCACCGGGTGCACCGTCACCACGTCGCTCACCATCAGAAAGACGACTATAGCAACTCCGACGGGCTTTGGGCTGTGGCGCCGGACGTCCGGTCTTGGGTGTTAGCAGTCGTCGTGCATATAATCCCAGAAGCCGAATGCCCCGGGGCGCGACCGTCCGCTTCGACGTCGAGAGCAGCTTCGAGGTGCTCGATCTGATCCAGGTGGTGACCGACCACCTCGGGCGGCAGGTGGGGCTCGACGAGGAGTCGCTGCATTCGGTCGGCGTCGCCGTTCGCGAGTCGGTCATCAACGCGATCAAGCACGGCAACCGCCACGACGAGGGTAAACGCGTTCATCTGGAGTACACCGTCCTCGCCGGCGAGCACCCTCCCGGGCTGGCCGTGCGCGTGCGCGACGAGGGCGCCGGCTTCGATCCCGACACCCTGCCCGACTGCCTCTCGCCCGAGAATCTGCTCAAGTGCAGCGGCCGCGGCATCTTCCTTATTCGCAGCTTCATGGACGAGCTCGTACTGCAGCGCGCGCCCGAAGGCGGCATGGAAGTGCGGATGGTCAAGCGCGTGGAGCACCAGCGGGCGTAGTTGCCGGACCCCGTTTTCCTCGCCACCGCCGTCGAGATCGTGCTTCGCGCGGGCGAGATTCAGCTCGAGCGCCGCGAGTCGGGGTTTGCCGTCGCGAAGAAAGGGGCGATCGACCTCGTCACTGAAGTCGACCTCGAGTGCGAGCGGATGTGCCGGGACGTCCTTGCCGAGCGCTTTCCCCATCATGACGTGCTGGCCGAGGAGATGGGAACCGGCGGCGCGAGCCGCGCGGCCTCGCGCTGGCGGTGGGTGTTCGACCCGCTCGACGGGACAACCAACTACGCGCACGGCTTGCCCATCTTCTGTGCGTCGCTTGCCCTCGAAATCGACGGCCGCGCCGCCGTGGGCGCGATTTACGACCCGACCCGCCGGGAGCTCTTCACGGCCGAGCGGGGGCACGGGGCCTCACTGAACGGACGGACGCTGGCGGTGTCGGCCACCTCGACGCTCATCGACGCCCTGCTCGTCACCGGATTTCCCTACGACGTCCATCAGCAGACCGGCGACCTGGTGGCGCTGTTCGGCGCGTTCCTCGGGCGCGCCCGCGCCGTGCGCCGGCTGGGATCGGCCGCCCTCGACCTGTGCTACGTCGCCGCCGGCCGCTTCGACGGCTTCTGGGAGCAGCATCTCAAGCCCTGGGACGTCGCCGCCGGTGCGTTGATCGTGGAAGAGTCGGGCGGCCGCATCACGGGCATGGACGGCACGCTGTTCGATGCGGCGGTCGCGCACCTGGCGGCCTCCAACGGGCGCGTCCACGACCAGATGCTTCGCGTCATCCGGGAATTCCGCGCCGGGCGTGCTCCAGAGAGGACGTAGGCGTCCGCGTCGACGCGCTCCCGGGAAAATCGCGCGCACGCGGCCGGTTCGCGGTGGCACCACCCGTGCAGAGGCTGCCGCGGAGGCCGTCGATGCGAATACAGGCAGGTGTCCTGGCGCTGGCCGCGGCCGGCGCGCTCCTCTCCCATGCCGCGCCCGCGGCGGCGCAACAGACACTCAATCTCTCGCTGGGCTATTTCGCCGTGCGCGGCGAGGATGCCCGCGTTGACGGCGACGTGCTGACCGAGAACCTGAATGTCCGCCGGTTTCAGATCGGCGATTTCAACGGTGCGGCGGTGGGAGCCGAGTGGCTGGTGCCGCTTGGCGAGTATCTCGAGGCGGGCGCCGGCTTCGGTTTCTCGCGGCGCACGGTACCGTCGGTCTACGACAAGTTCATCGACGACGATGGCTCCGAGATCGAGCAGCGGATGCGGCTGCGCCTGATGCCGATCGCCTTCACGGTGCGCGTTCTGCCGCTGCGCCAGACCTCGCCCGTGCAGCCGTATGTCGGCGCCGGGCTCGCCGTTCTCGGCTGGCGCTACAGCGAAACGGGTGAGTTCGTTGATTTCACCAGGCGGAACGCGATCTTCCGGGAGCAGTACGTGGCCTCGGGCAGCGCGACCGGCCCCGTCGTGGTCGGAGGGCTTCGTTTTGCGGGAGATGCGGCAAGCGGAGGCTTCGAAATCCGCTATCAGCGCGCAGACGCGCCCCTCGGGCATCCGTTTTCGCTGGCGCAGCGCGACCCGCGCATCGACCTCGGCGGCTGGACCTATCAGGTGACGATGGGCTGGCGGTTCGCGCGATAGGCTTACCGCCTAAGGCCCAGAGCGTCGGTACAGCGCCACCCCGCCGCCTTCACAGAGCCGCGTCATGCCGCGCACGAAATCAGCGTCCCTCCGAATCCGGCGCGCAAGGACGTCACCGCCTTCCGACTCTTCGTCCACCAGCATCCAGCCCGCGTGCGGTACCGGGCCGGTCTGCATCGCCAGCTCCCAGATTGCGCCGTTTCCTTCGTGGACGAAATCGGCGATGTCGAACCGCTCGTTCGACAGTTCCTGCATGTAGTGCGCAAGCGATCCCATGCTGGCGAGGACCTTGTCGTCCTGATACCCGTCTTTCAGGCAGGCGGTGACGCCGCGGCGCAGGTCGGCCGCGGGCTGATCCCACCGCGCCTCGACGAGCAGCGGCGCATCCCCCTGCCACGGGGGGGACTGCAGGAGAGTGGCGCCGGCGAGCAGTGCCGCGAGCGCGACGCCTGCCTGGCGCCGCAGGAGGCCGACGGCCGTTCCGCTGAACAGGGCGCACGCCGCCGCGCTTGAAATCATGTAGCGGATGCGGAACGGGTGTCCCGCGTAAAAGGCAGCGGCGGGCAGCGCCGCGGACGCAAAGAGCGCCACGGCGAGACCGGAGGGAGCAGACGCGCGTGTCAGCGCCGCGCGCAGCAGCACGAACACAGCGGCGCTTATCGCAACGATCTCCGTGGTGCGGGTACTGAGCTCGTGGGTGCCCCACCAGACAGCCAGCCCGCTTTTCAGCACCTGACCCCGGTAGGCCGGATCGGGCTCGAAAAAGTCCGCCGCGGTGAACCAGGCGCCGGTTGTGATGCGGCTGAGCACGAAGAACGAGCCGATCGCCGCCGCCGGCCAGACGACCAGCCGCCAGGCGCGCCGGCGCAACTCCGGACCTGACGCGCCGATCCGCGCGGACGCATAGAGCGCGGCAGGCAGCGCGGCGGCGACCACAAGCCACGCTTCGTAGCGCGTCAGGACCGCGGCGACGAGCGCCCACCGCAGACGAAGTGGCACGCGGTCCTGATTCTGAGGCACCCATTCGGTCAGCCAGAGCACCGCCAGGAACGTCGTCGCCAGCAGCAGCGGCTCGGTGAGCGGCGTCGTGTGCAGGTACAGGAGATTGGGATTGAGGGCGAGCAGGGCGGCCGCAATCGCGGCGCCGAGCGGCGAGCCGGTCGCGAGCAGCACGAGTCGGGCGGAGGCATACGCGACGGTCCCCAGGCACGCGATCGAGACGAGGGAGGCAGACGCGCCCGTGCGATAGAGCACATCAACCTGCACCGGAAGCGCCTGCAGCAGATGGGGCAGCGGCAGCCAGACGCCGCCGATCTGCCGCCACCCGGGCGTGAGGCTGTCGATCATCCGGCGCGCGACGACCAGGTGCGCCTTCGCATCGTAGTGGCTGAGCACGAGCCCGGCGCGGAGATAGAACATCCACGCGGCCGCGCCGACGAGGACGGCGGCCGCAGCAAGCAGACGTTCGAGCCGGACTATAATCACGTGCCCTTAAGGTATCCGGTACAGCCCACCGCGTGAAATCCTTCATCACCTGGCTTTACAGCGTCGCGCTCGCCATCGGCGGACCCGGTCTCTTCGTGATCGCGTTTCTCGACTCGTCATTCGTGTCGCTGCCGCAGATCAACGACATCCTCGTCGTGCTGATGGTGGCGCAGCACAAGACCTGGATGCCGTACTACGCCGCGATGGCCACGCTCGGCTCTGTCGCCGGCTGCTACGTCATTTACTACCTGGCGGACAAGGGCGGAGAAGCGTTCCTGCGGAGGCGCCTGCGCGCCGGACGCATCGAGCGCGCGCTCGCGCTGTACAGGCGCTACGGGCTGCTGGCGCTCATGGTTCCGGCGCTGCTCCCACCGCCGGCGCCGTTCAAGCTGTTCGTGCTGATGGCCGGCGTTGCCAATGTCAGGCCGCTGCCGTTTGTGGTGGCGATCGCGGCTGCGAGAGGCGCGCGGTACCTCGCACTCGGGGTGCTGGCAATCCGGTACGGCGACGTGGCGCTCGAGCTTATGCGCACGCGCGGCGCTGAGGTGGCATTGTGGCTGGCCGGCCTGCTCGCCGCCACGGGACTCGCCTGGTGGGCGCTCACCAGACGCCGTACGTAGCCAGAGACAATCCACTACGTGCCCCCGGAGATCTCCGTCGTTATTCCCCTCCACGACGAGGAGCCCAATGTCGTCCCGCTGCATCGCGAGCTGACCGGGGTGATGCGGACGCTCGGCGTCCCGTACGAATTGATTCTGGTCGACGACGGGAGCCGCGATGCGACCTTCGCGCGGCTGGCGGAGGTCCACAATCAGGACGCGAACGTCCGCGTCATCCGCTTTACGCGCAATTTCGGGCAGACCGCCGCCTTTGCCGCCGGCTTCGCGCACGCCCGCGGGCGCTTCATCGTCACGCTCGACGGAGATTTGCAGAACGACCCCGCCGACATTCCGCGCCTCCTGGGGCTCGCCCGCGACCAGGACGTCGTCTGCGGCTGGCGGAAGAACCGGAAAGACGCGTTCCTGACCCGCCACGTTCCGTCTGTCGCGGCCAACTGGCTGCTCGGCGTCGTCACGGGTATCCGCCTGCACGACAACGGCTGTTCCCTCAAGGTGTTTCGGGCCGATGTGGTCAAACCGCTCAGGCTCACTCCGGGCATGCACCGGTATCTGCCGGCGCTGGCCAGCCGGCTTGGCGGGCGCATCGTCGAAGTCGTGGTGAACCACCGGCCGCGCCGATTCGGGCGGTCGAAGTACGGCCTCTCGCGCACCTTCGGCGTGCTGCGCGACCTCCTGCGCCTGCGCCGCCTGATGCGCCAGGCCAGCGACCCGGGGCGACCCGTCCCGCGGCTGTACGAGATCTCTGAGGTCCTCGAAACCATCTAGAATCGGCGCCATGGATGAGCGCCGCCGGCAGTTTCTGAAAACCACAGCAGGGATGAGTGCCACGCTGGCGCTCGGCGCGGGCCGTCCCGCGGCCCAGGTGCCAACGGCGTCTGGTGATCTCGCGTACATGCCGGTCGCTGATGTCAGCGAGCGAATCCGCCTCCGGAAGGTGTCACCGACCGAACTCACCAGGACGTGCCTGGCTCGGATCGAGCGGCTCAACCCGGTCCTCAATGCATTCATTACGGTGACCGCCGATCGGGCGCTCGCCGAGGCGAACACGGCGGAGCGTGAAATCGCGGGAGGGAAGTGGCGCGGCGCGCTCCACGGCGTGCCCGTCGCGCTGAAGGACCTCATCGACACCGCCGGCGTGCGGACGACGGCGGGGAGCGCGCTGTTTGCGGACCGGGTGCCTGCCGACGATGCCGAAGTGATGCGCCGCCTGCGGGCGTCCGGGGCGGTTCTGCTTGGCAAACTGAACATGCACGAGTTCGCCTACGGCGACAGCTCCGCGCCGAGCCACTTCGGGCCGGTACGGAACCCCTGGGACACGACGCGCGTCCCAGGCGGGTCATCCGGCGGATCGGCGGCGGCGCTGGCGGCCGGGCTGTGTTACGCGGCGCTCGGATCCGACACGGGCGGTTCGATTCGTCAGCCGGCCGCGTACTGCGGGATTGCCGGGCTCAAGCCAACCTACGGCCTGGTCAGCACCCGGGGCGTGGTGCCGTTGTCCTGGTCGCTCGATCACATCGGCCCCATGTGCCGAAGTGTGGAAGATGTTGCGCTGATGCTGCAGTCGATCGCGGGCTACGACGCTCTCGACACGAACAGCATCGCCGCGACGCCTCCCGACTATGCCCGCGTGCTCCGGCAGAAGGTGTCGTCGCTGCGGCTCGGCGTGCCTCGGAAAGTCTTCTACGAAAGCCTCGATCCGGAGATCGAGCGCGCGGTCACCCAGGCGCTGGAGTTGCTTGGCAGACTGACCGCCGGCTCACGCGATGTGGATTTGCCGCCGTATGCGACGCTGCCGGTCGTCGGTGCTGAAGCATACGCATTTCACGCGCCGTACTTCACGAAGACCCCGGAGTTGTATCAGCCGATGACGCGCCGGCGGATCGAGGGCGGAGCGCAGGTGACCGCCGCGGCCTACATCGCCGGCCGGCGGGAGCTCGATCGCCTGCGCCGCGCGGTGGGAGGAGTCTTCGCGAGCGTCGATCTCCTGATCACGCCGACCACGCCCACGCTGCCGATCACGGTCGAGGCGGCGCTGGCCGATCCCGGCACGCCGCCGCCGGGGGGCGTGGCCCCGTCGCTGCGCAACACGCAGCCGTTCGACATCTACGGCCTGCCGTGCATCTCGATCCCGTGCGGCTTCAGCGCGGCCGGCCTCCCGATCGGCCTTTCCATCAGCGGCCCCCGACTCGGCGAAGGCGCGGTGCTCGCCCTGGCGCACGCCTACGAGCGGGCGACCGAGTGGCACCGGCGCCGGCCGCCGATCTAAACGATCCGGTGCAGGTTACACTGTCTGCGATGTCCTACCGTACCCCCGTCGAAGCCCGCATCGCCAAGAAGACGACGAAAGCCATCGTCGATTTCACGTTGATCGAGGACGGTGACCGCGTCATGGTCGGCCTCTCGGGCGGCAAGGACAGCTGGGCGCTCATGCAGACGCTCGACCAGCTCCGGCAGCGGGCGCCCATCGACTTCTCCCTGGTCGCCGTCAACGTCGATTCCGGCTACAAGGATTTCAAACACGACGTCATCGCGCAGACCTGCGAGCAGCGCGGCTGGGAGTACCGCATCGAGCACACCTCGATCGGCGACGTCATGGACGACCTGCTGGAGGCCGACGCGACCCCCTGTTCGCTCTGCGCGCGGCTGCGGCGCGGCGTGCTCTACCGCATCGCCACCGAAGTCGGCGCGACGAAGATCGCGCTCGGCCACCACATGGACGACTTCATCGAGACGCTCCTCCTGAATCTGTTCTTTGCGGGCGCCCTCAAGGCGATGCCGGCGCGCCTCGTCTCCGACAACGGCGAGCATGTCGTCATTCGCCCGCTCGTGTACGTGGGCGAGGAGGAAGCCAGGCAGTACACGAAGGACTGCGGGCTGCCGGTCATCGGCTGCTGCTGCCCGGCCTGCGGAGACCTGAGTCTGCAGCGGCAGCGGGTCAAACGGTTGATCCTCGATCTGGAGCGCGAACACCCCGGCGTCAGGCAGTCGATGCTCAAGGCCCTCGGGAACGTCATGCCGCGGCACCTGCTCGACACGCGCCTGAATCCAAGCGGCGAGCTGCGCGATAGCGTGGCGCTGCGCCTCGAGGAGGAGGCAGCGACGCCCTTGCTCCAGGTCCAGCCACTGCGGTCCGCCTGAAGGCGGACACTACGTACACGATGCGAGCCGTCGTTCAGCGCGTGAGCCGGGCGCGCGTACGCGTCGGCGACCCCTCGGGTCCGCTCGGGGCAGGCCCCTCGACTCCGCGCGGGACAGGCCGCGTGGTCGGCGAGATCGGGCGCGGCCTGCTCGTCCTCGTCGGCATCGGCCGCGACGACGGACCAGATGATGTCGCGTACCTCGCCGGAAAGATTCGCGACGCGCGGCTCTTTGAGAGCGACAACGGCAAGTCGATGGATCGATCCGTGCTCGAGATCGGCGGCGCGGTGCTCGTCGTCTCGCAGTTCACGCTCTACGGCGACCTCCGGAAAGGAAGGCGGCCATCGTTCGACGCGGCGGCGCCTCCACAAATGGCGCGACCGCTCTACGAAGATCTCGTGAGAGAATTGCGGGCGGTCCCGTTGCCGGTGGCCACCGGCGAGTTCCAGGCCATGATGGAAGTTGAACTGGTCAACGACGGTCCCGTCACTGTCGTGATCGACAGCAGGCGCGGGTGATGAATGTGAAAAGACTGTCTCCCTGTCTCCGTGTCTCCGTGGCTTGTCTCGCGATGTTGTCTCTGGCCTCGGAGGCCTTCGCCCAGCAGCGGCCGCTCGTCACCGAGGACCCCGAGACGGTCGGCGCCGGACGCGTGCTCGTGGAGGCCGGGCTCGATTACGTCCGCGACGCGGAATTTCCGGTCTCGGGCCTCGAGGGCCGGCTGCTGCGCGTGCCGCTCATCGGCGTGAGCATCGGCGTGAGTTCGATCGCCGAAGTGCAGATCGACGGCGGCCTCTACAACCGGCTGCAGATCGCACGCCGCTCGGCGTCGGCGCCGCTCGCCGCCATGGTGGAGGTGCCGGGCGACACGACGTCCAGCGTCGACGACCTGGTCATCGGGACCAAAGTGCGACTGGTCAGCGAGGGCGCCACGCGCCCCGGTTTTGGCTTCCGCTTCGCCACGAAGCTGCCGAACGCCTCCAACGAGAGCGGCCTCGGCCTCGACACCACCGACTTCTTCGCCTCGCTGCTCGTGGCCAAGACCGCCCAGTCGGTGCGCATGGTGGGCAACATCGGCGTCGGTATTCTGGGCGACCCGACGCGCGGCGACCGGCAGAACGACGTGCTCACCTACGGCATGTCGTTCGCCAGGGCCGTGACGCAGCGAGCCGAAGTCGTTGGGGAGATCAACGGCCGGGCCAACACGCGCAATGGCGAGCCACCGCCCGGAACCGACTCACGCAGCACGATTCGCTTCGGCGCGCGGTACACGGCCGGCGCGGTCCGTGCCGACGGCGCCGTCCTCATCGGCGTGACGACGCGCGACCCGGCGTTCGGCGTGACCGCCGGATTTACCTACGTCTTCAACGCCTTCCAGGTCCCCTGATGGGCGCGCTGCGGATCAGCAAGGCGCACGCCTACGGGAACGACTTCCTGTTCGCGCCGCGCGCTGAGGCCCGTGGCGATCCCGCCGCCCTCGCCCGCGCCATCTGCGACCGGCATCAGGGCGTGGGCGCCGACGGCCTGATCCTCTACGACCTGGGCGACCGCGCCGCGACGATGGCGCTGTTCAATGCGGATGGGAGCCGGGCGGAGCTGTCGGGCAACGGGGTGCGGTGCCTCGCGGCGCTGGTGGCGCGGGCCCAGAACCTCCAGGCAGGGACGTCTGTCACGGTTGCCACCGACGCGGGCCCCACACGCCTCGATCTCCTGGCTCTGGACGGGGCACGCTACACCTTCCGGGCGGCGCTCGGCCGGCCTGAGGACGTCCGGCAGGTCTCGATCCCTGTAGCGGGCGAGCGCGTTACGGCGACGGTGCTGCGCATGGGCAACCCACAGTGCGTGGTGCTCGGGCCGCTGCCGGACGCGGAGCGGTTTCGCACGCTCGGCCCCGCGCTGGCGACGCACGCGATGTTCCCGGCCGGCACCAACGTCGAGTTTGCCCAGGTCGAGACGCCGCGCCGGGTCCGGATCCTCATCTGGGAGCGCGGGGTTGGCCCGACGACCTCGTCCGGCACCGGCGCCTGTGCCGCCGCGGTGGCGGCCGCCGCGCATGGCGGGGCAGCCCGGGACCTGGAGGTCACCGCCCCCGGCGGCATCCAGCGCGTCGAGTGGCGCGACGAGAGCGGCTATCTGAC
>JACQZV010000090.1 GCA_016213695.1 Acidobacteriota bacterium
CTCACATCCTGGAAGTTTCCGGACGTTCATGGAGCGGCACCTCTTCGGCGCGGTGAACCTGCCGCCGGCGCAGATCCACTTTCTCGACGGCGCCGCCGCCGATCTGGACGCCGAGTGCGAGCGCTACGAGGGCGCCATCGACGCGGCCGGCGGCATCGACCTGCAACTGCTCGGCATCGGCCGCAACGGCCACATCGGATTCAACGAGCCCGCCGACACCCTCGCCGCGCGAACGCATCGCGTGCGGCTGGCCGACTCGACGCGTCGCGACAACGCCGCGCTCTTCGGCGGCGATCCCGCGCGCGTTCCTCAGGAGGCGCTGTCGATGGGGATAGGCACGATCCTCAAGGCCGGGGTGCTGATCCTGATAGCGACGGGCGACAGCAAGGCGTCGTGCCTGGCGCGCGCGCTGCGCGGGCCGGTGTCGACGCAGCTGCCCGCGTCATTCCTGCAGCTGCACCGCCATACCGAGCTGTACGTGGACCGCCTCGCGGCGAGTCGGTTGTGATCCCGAGGGGTCAGCTGCGGCCCGCCGCCTCGGCGTGGCCCTGCAGCATGCCGCGCAGGCGGGGCTCGATATCCTCGCCGATGGCTTCGCGCATCGAGTCGTGCGCCTTGCGGAGCCGGCCGAGCGCCTTCTGATACGGCAGCCCCGTCTTCTGCATGACGATCGCCGCCTTCACGTTCCAGTGTGCCTTCTTCAGGACCCGGTCCGCCTCGTCGTATTCGAGGCCGGTCACGATATTCACGATGTGGCGCGCGCGATCCTTCAGCTTTTCCGACCCGGTGTGCACGTCCACCATCAGGTTCCCGTACGTCTTGCCGATGAGCACCATGGCGCCCGTGGTGAGCATGTTGAGCACGAGCTTGGTGGCGGTGCCGGCCTTCAGCCGCGTGGAGCCGGCGATGACCTCGGCCCCGACCGCGGGCGCAATCGTGAGGTCGACAAACGTCTGCAGCTCGGAGGCGGGGTCGCAGGTCACGAAAATGATCCGCGCGCCGGCGCGGCGGGCGCGCGTCAGCGCGCCGCGGACGAACTGCGTCATCCCGCTCGCCGACACACCGACGACGATGTCCTTCTTCGTCGGGTGGAAGCGGGTGATCGCGCGCGCCCCTTCCTCGTAGTTGTCCTCGACGCCTTCCTTGGCCGCGAAGGTCGCGCCCTGGCCGCCGGCCATGATCGCCTGCACCAGCGTCGCCTCGGTGCTGAAGGTCGGCGGCATCTCCGCCGATTCGAGCACCCCGAGCCGGCCGCTCGTGCCGGCGCCGACAAACACGATGCGGCCATCCTTCCGCAGCGTCGCGGCGATCATCTCGACGCCGACCGCGATCCGCTCGCGCTCGCGCTGCACGGCGGCGAGCATCTTGCGGTCTTCGTTGACCATGAGATCGACGATTTCGCCCGGGGAGAGCTTGTCGATGCCGAGGCTGGACGGGTTGATGGCTTCAGTCGGGAGCGACTGGAACTTCGAGCGCATTACCATTCCTGTTGGAAGTCCACGGTCCGTTGGTTCACGTACAATTCTACCGGTTCAGCGGACACGGTGTGTGCCGGCCAGATCTTCATCACCCATCGAGGCGTACCTGACGCACCTGACGGTCGAGCGGCGCCTGGCGGCGAATTCCATCGACAGCTACGGCCGGGACCTGGCTCGGCTGGCGGAATTCGCCGCGGGGCGCGGGGCCCGCGTCGATCGGCTCGCCCGGCTGGATCTCGAGCAGCTGGTCCGCGACCAGATGGCCGGGGGCCGGTCGCCGCGGTCGGTGGCGCGGGCCGTCGCCTGCTACCGCGGCTTCTACAGGTTTCTCATCGTCGACGGCCGCGCCTCGGCGAGCCCCGCCGACGACCTGCGGCCCCCGCGCGCCTGGACGTCGCTGCCGCGGTACCTCTCGGTCGAGGACGTCGATCGCCTGCTGGCACAGCCCGACCTCGCCACGCCGCGCGGCGTGCGCGACCGCGCGCTCATCGAGCTGTTGTACGCCACCGGGATGCGCGTGTCCGAGCTGGTGGGCCTGCGGCCCGCCGACGTCAATCTCGACGCGTCGTACCTGACGTGCACCGGCAAGGGCAGTAAGCAGCGGATCATCCCGATCGGCGACGAAGCGGCCGCCTGGGTGCGCCGGTACCTGCGCGAGGCGCGCGGCCCGCTGCTCCGCCGTCGCACCAGCCCGCGTCTCTTCGTCAACGCGCGCGGGGGAGGGTCGGGGCTCACGCGCGTCGGGTTCTGGAAGATCCTGAGAAGCTACGCCCGCAAGGCCGGGCTGAAGGCGGCGATCAGTCCTCACATGCTGCGGCACTCGTTTGCGACCCACCTCCTCGAGCGGGGCGCCGATCTGCGCGCCATCCCGATGATGCTCGGCCACGCGGACCTCTCGACCACCCAGATCTACACGCACGTCCTCGAGCAGCGCATGCGTTCCATCTACGACCAGTTCCATCCCCGTGCGTAGGATCCTGGTCGCCGCCGTGCTCACGAGCCTCGCTGGCGGATGGTATCTCGCGCTGCCGCCGCGCGCCGATCCGCCGCCGGCAGGAGCCGGTGCAGCGGCCGGAAGCGTGCGCGGCGCGATCCACATCCACACAAGCCGGTCGGACGGCACGGGAACGGTGGACGAAGTGGCCGCCGCCGCCGCCCGCGCAGGGCTTCACTTCATCATCCTCACCGACCACGGCGACGCCACGCGCGAGCCGGACCCTCCGCAGTATCGCGCCGGCGTGCTCTGCATCGACGCCGTCGAGATCAGTACCGCCGACGGTCATGTGCTCGCGCTCGGGCTGCCACAGGCGCCGTATCCGCTCGGCGGGGAAGGGCGCGACGTCGTCGAGGACATCGCGCGGCTCGGCGGCTTCGCGATCGCCGGGCATCCCGGGTCGATCAAACCCGAGCTGCAGTGGTCCGACTGGCGCGTGCCCGTCGGCGGCCTCGAGTGGATGAACGGCGACAGCGAATGGCGTGATGAGTCGCGGTGGACGCTGCTCAAGGCGCTCCTCACGTATCCGGCGCGGCCGGCCGAGACGCTCGCTTCGCTGCTCGACCGGCCGGACGCCGTCCTGCAGCAATGGGACCAGCTGACCGGAGAGCGCCGGGTGGTTGCCGTCGCCGGCGCCGACGCGCACGCGCGCCTCGGCTTCCGCAGCTTCGGCGAGCCGTACGACAACGGCTCCTCGCTGCACGTGCCCTCGTACGAGGAAGTCTTCCGCCTGTTCTCGAACGTGCTGCCGGGCGTGGTGCTGAGCGGCGAGGCGGCCGCCGACGCCGGCCTCATCCTCTCCGCCCTCCGCGAGGGTCACGTGTACTCGGTCGTGGACGCGATCGGCAGGGGAGGCAACCTGACGTTCACGCTCGAGGGCGCCGGCCGGCCGGTCGAGGGCGGCGATGCCGTGCAGGGGCAGCGCCCGATCCTGCTGCGCGCGGACGTGGCGGGACCGGCAGGCGCCCGGATTCGTCTGCTGAAGGACGGCAGCCTCGCCGCCGAGGGATCGCCTCCGCGTCTCGAGCAGATGGCCGATGGCGCGGCACCCGCCGTATACCGCGTCGAGGTGACGCTGCCGGGCGCGCCGGGCGCACCGCCGGTTCCGTGGATGGTCTCGAATCCGATTTACGTCGGCCAGCGCCAGCCGCCCGCGCCGGTCGCGCAGCGCGCCGCATCCAGGTTCGGCGTCCGTTACGCCGGCGGGCCCGCGACGGACTGGGCGATGGAAACCAGTCCGGCCTCGAAGGCGGCCTTCGATGTGACCGCGGCCCCGCGGGGCACCGAGCTCGCCCTGCGCTACGCGCTCGGCGGCGCGGCTTCGTCGAGCCCCTTTGCGGCGTTCGTGCTTCGCGCGGGTCCGGCGCTCGCGCAGTACGACCGGCTCATCTTCACCGCGCGGGCCGAGCGGCCGATGCGGCTGTCGGTGCAATTGCGCGAGCCGGCGGGGCTCGACGGCAGGCGCTGGCGCCGCTCCGTGTTCGTCGGCACCGAGCCGCGCGAGATCACCGTGGCCTTCGACGATCTCCGGCCGATCGATCCCGCCGCCGGCAGCCCGACTCTCGGCAACGTCGATTCGCTCCTGTTCGTCGTCGATACGATGAACACGCCGCTTGGCGGCAGCGGGCGAATCTGGATTGATGACGTGAAGTACGGGAGGTGACGTGGAACCGGCTTACGCCGTCGGCCTCGGCCGCAGCGCGCCGATCACCTTCCCCAGAAACTCGTTGAGCGCGTCGTTGTTCATCCAGCGCACGACGACGACCAGATCGTTTTCCCAGTCGATGTAGACGATGTTCGGGCCGTCGCCGCGGAAGGTGACGCTCGACGCCGGCGTGGCCGGCAGCACCTTGCGCCCCGGGTTCAGGTACCAATTGGCGTAGCCGTACTCCGGGTTGGCCGTCCCGGGCGTGCGCGCCTGCTTCATCCACTGCTCGGTGACGAGCTGGCGGTCCTTCCACTTGCCGTTGCGGAGGAAGAGATACCCGAAACGTGCCATGTCGTACGCGTTGATGTGCATGCCGCCGCCCCAGTGGCCGCCACCCGACACGGACTGCACGCGGCGGCCGTCGATTTCGACGTAGGAGTTCTCGTACCCGTGCCAGCGCCAGGTGGACGAGGCGCCGATCGGCTCCATGATCTCCTCGCGGAGGACGTCGGGCAGCGGGCGGCGCAGCACGTGGAGCAGCGCCAGCGCCATCACGTTCACGCGCACGTCGTTGTACTTGTAGTGCATGCCCGGCTCATACATCTTCCGGTTCGGCCAGGTGGCCGACTCGCCCTCGGGCCGGTCGGCCCAGTCGGGCTTGCCCCAGAGCGTCCCCGACCAGTCGCTCGTCTGGCGGAGCAGATGGTCCCAGGTGATCGTCTGGTTGTGCGGCGCGTCGAACAGATCCACGCCGAGCGGCATGTAGCCACGGGCGCGGTCGTTCACGTCGTGGATGAGCCCCTTCTGCCAGGCGAGGCCCACCATCGTGGTGAGAAATGTCTTCGTGACGCTGAACGTCATGTCCACGCGCGCCGGCTCGCCCCATTCCGTGACGAGGTAGCCGTTGCGAATCACGAGTCCGCTCACCGGCCCGCGCACCGTCGTCGGCCCCACGGGGCTGTTGAACGGCTCGTTCGTCCGGCTGATCGTCGCGTAGAGCCGCAGGTCGCGGAACGCCTGGTTCTCGTGGGCGATCGCAAACTGCACGGCATCATTCAGCGCGGCCGGGTCGACGCCGGCCTGCGCGGGCATCCGCGTCTCCCACTGGCCGGGAGGAGGGAAGTAGGACGCCGACGCCTGGCGCGCCTGAGCGAGCGGCTGCGCCACGAGCGGCGCGGCGACGAGGGCCACGAACACGAAGAGTGTGCGGATCATCGAACAGCCTCCTCACCGGCGGGTCTGCGGGGCCGGCGAGAGTATACGTTACGTCCTGACGGTCAGCAGGAGGTACCCCGCCCCCGCGCCGAAGAGCAGGTTCGGCGCCCACGCGGCGAGCAGCGGCGTCATCACGCCCCCGGTGCCGAGCGCCGCGAACACGCTGATGGCCACCCAGTACGCAAGGGCCAGCACGATGCCGACGCCGATGCCGTACATGGCGCCGCGCCGTCCCGTCGTCACGGCAAACGGCACGGCGAGCAGCGTCATGACGATCGTGACAAAGGGGAACGAGAGCTTCCGCTCGAGCGCCACCAGCTGCGCGCTCACGTCGAAGCCGCTGGCCTGCAGCCCGGCCGTGTAGGTGCGGAGCTGCGCGTAGCTCATGAAGCGCTCGTCCGGCTGCTGCGTGTCGAAATAGGCGGCCGGCTCGAGGCGCGCTTCAGATCGCTCGAACGGGGTGAACGTCTGCGTCTGCCCGTCGGGCGCCAGCTCGCGCGCCCAGCCCCGCTCCAGCGTCCAGCGATCGTTCGCCCCCGGCTGCGCGGCGGCCGCATGCGTCGCCAGCTCCGCGAACGTCCGGCGGCGCAGCACGCGCATGGTGTCGCCGAACTCGTAGACCGAGAGGCCGCTCAGCCGCTCGGTGCGCGGGTCGTAGTAGTCGTAGTGATAGATCTCGCCCCGCGTGCCGGTAACCCACTGCCGGTGGAGCACGTCGAAGGTCTCGGGCGATCCGCCGCGAATCACATAGCGGATCGCTTCCGCGCGCCGGTTCGACGGCCCCAGGATGCTCGCGTCGAGCAGCCAGAGCACGCCGCCGGCCGCGACCGCGCCCACCACCATCGGCAGCGCGATGCGATACAGGCTGATCCCGCACGCCTTCATCACCACGAGCTCGCTGTTCTTCGTGAGCAGGCCAACGGTAACGAGCGAACCGAGCAGTACGGACAGCGGCAGGATGTAATAGATGTACTGCGGCGTGGCGAACCAGAAGTACGTCGAGAGCATCTCCCACGTCGCCTGACCCCGGAAGACCTTGTCCGACAGGTCGAGGAAGGTGGAGATGTAGAAGATGCCGGCCATCGCCGCCGCGGCCAGCGCCGCCACGCGCGCGTAGAGCGTCGCGACGTAGCGGTCCAGGATGCCGAGCATCGGCAGACGGAGCGGCGGAATGGACACCGACGCGGCAAGCCGGGGCAGTCGCGGCAGCGTCAGCGTCAGCGGAGCGTCGAATCCGCGGTCGCGCCGCAGGAAGAGCAGGACGCCCAGCGCGCCCAGTACGAGATTGGGCGACCACGCGCCGAGCCAGGGCGGCATGACGTGGCCACGCACGAGCGACTGGCCGAACCAGAGGACGACGTAATAGACGAAGATCACGCCGAGCCCGATGACGAAGCTGGCGAGCTTGCCGTCGCGCCGGTTGCTCGCGCCGAGCGCGAGGCCGATCAGCCCGAACACCAGGCACGCGAACGGGATCGAAAACTTCTTCTGAATCTCGAACAGCTCGCTGTGCGGATAGATGCCCTGTTGTTCGAGCTCGGAGGCGCGCGCCCGGAGTTGCGGAATGGACATCTCGCGCGCGCCGAGCGGCGGACCGGCGCGCGGAAAGACGCTGTCCGGGTTCAGGCTGAGCAGCAGCCGATCGAACCGGAACACCTCGTACTTGCCCGCGGCGTCCGCGGTATGCCGCGCGCCGTTCTCGAGCACCATCTCCACCGTGCGCCCGCCTCTGTCGATGACGACGCGGCCGCGGCGCGCCAGGTAGACAGCCGGGGTCTGGCCCGGCCGGCTGTCGGCCATGAACACGTCGCTCCACCCCCCGCCCGCGGCCGACACCTCGCGCACGTACAGCACGACGTCGGGGAAGTCTTCGAAGAACACCCGCGGCCGCACCTCCCCTTCGGCGCGGTCGGCGACGATCCCGAACGTGATCTCGCGGAACCGCTGGTTCGCGTCGGGCACCGCGACGAGCAGGATGTAGGACGTGGCCGCCCACGCCAGCACCGAGAGCAGCGCCACCGGGCGCATCAGCCGGAGCAGGCTGACGCCGCACGCCTGCAGCGCGACGAACTCGCGGTCGGCCGAGAGCCGCCCGAACGCCACGAGCAGCCCCAGCAGCAGCGACATCGGCACCGTCAGCGCGAGCGAGGAGGGGAGCAGCGTCGCCATCACGCGCAGCACGACCGCCGCCGGCACCCCCTTCGAGATAAAGCTCTCCGCGTACTCGATGAGGTACGGAATGATTAACATGAACGTGAAGATGAGCAGCCCGATTGCCAGGGGCCACAGGACTTCACGAATCACGTAGCGATCGAGTATCCGCATCCAGCCGTTCATTATGACCCGCGTCGCCATCCTCTGGCACATGCATCAGCCGTTCTACCAGGACCTCGCCACCGGCGAGCACGTGCTGCCGTGGGTCCGGCTCCACGCGCTCAAGGACTACTGGGGCATGGTGGCGCTGCTCGACGAATTCCCCGGCGTCAAGGTCACCTTCAATCTCGTCCCCTCGCTGCTCGTGCAGCTCGAGGCGTTCGCGCGCGACGAGGCGCGCGACCGGCATCTCGAGCTCGGGCTGAAGCCCGCCGACCGGCTGACCGACGACGAGCGTGCCTTCTGCGTCGCGCACTTCTTCCACGCGCACCGGGCCCGGATGATCGACCCGCACCCGCGGTATCGCGAGCTGTTCGAGCAACGTGGCGCCAGGGGGTTTTCGACCGACGACCTGCGCGACCTCCAGGTCTGGCACAAGCTCGTCTGGATCGACCAGTCGTACCAGGACGAGCACGAGGGCATCCGCGCGCTGCTGGCGAAGGACCGCGGGTTCAGCGAGCAGGACAAGGCCGTCCTGCGCGCCGTCGAGCTGGAGCTGCTCCGGAAGGTGATTCCCGCGTACGCAGCGGCGGCGGCGAGCGGACGCGTCGAGCTGTCGACATCTCCCTTCTACCACCCGATTCTGCCGCTGCTCTGCGATACCGACGTCTACCGTCGGACGCACCCGCAGTCGCGCATGCCGCGCGAGCCGTTCCGCCACCCCGAGGACGCGGCCGAGCAACTCGCACGGGCGGTCGCGCTCCACGCGCGCCTCTTCGGCCGTCGTCCGGACGGACTATGGCCGTCGGAGGGGTCGGTCTCCGACGCCATGGTGCCGCTTGTCGCCGACGCCGGCTTCCGCTGGATGGCCACCGACGAAGAGATCCTGGCGCGCACCGCCGGCATCGGCTTCGCGCGCAGCGGTGACGGCCACGTCGATCAGCCCGAGCGCCTGTATCGGCCCTATGCGATCGCCGCCGGGGGCCGCACGGTCGCGTGCGGCTTCCGCGACCACACGCTGTCGGATCTCATCGGGTTCACCTATGCCTCATGGTCGGCCGACGGGGCGGCAGACGACTTTGTGTATCGACTGGTCGGCGCCGGCCGGGCGTACGCCGAGCGAACCGGCGGGGAAGCGGCTACCGTATTCGTGATCCTCGACGGGGAGAACGCGTGGGAGCACTACGACCGCCAGGGGCGGCCGTTCCTGCGGGCCCTGTACAGCCGTCTTGCCTCGCACCCGGAAATCGAAACCGTGACGATGGCCGAGGCATGCGCGGCGCCGGCGCAGACGCTCCACACGATTTTTCCCGGCTCCTGGATTGGCGGAGACTTCTACATCTGGATCGGCCACCCGGACGACCACAGGGCGTGGAGCCAGCTCGCCGAGGCGCGGCGGACCCTCGAGGCGGCCGCGCCCGCGGCCGCGCCCGCGGCGGTTGCGCGCGCCCGCGACGAGATCCTCATTGCGGAGGGGAGCGACTGGTTCTGGTGGTACGGCGACGACCACTCCTCGGACCACGACGTCGAATTTGACGAGCTGTTCCGGCGGCACGTCCGCAACGCCTACCGGGCGCTCGACCGGCCCGTGCCCGAGGAGTTGTTCGTCACCAATATCACGACCGGCGCGCCGCGCGGCGGCGTCGAGCCGCCCACCGGGCTCATCGAACCGGCCATCGACGGCGAGGTCACGAGCTACTTCGAATGGATCGGCGCGGGGTGCGTCGACATGCGGCCCGCCGCAGGCACGATGCACCAGGCCGGCGACGGCGGGAGCGTCATCGAGGCCATCGAGTTCGGGTTCGACCTCGACCGCCGGTTCGTCCGCGTGGACGGCGCCAGACCCATGCGCGAAGCGCTTGAGCCGGATGTCGAGATCCGGCTCAAGTTCGTCGAGCCCGCGGGTCGTCAGGTCGTGATCCGGGCGTCCGCAGCCGCTGCAGATCTGTCGGCCGGCAGACAGTCAGTCGTTCAGGCCCGGCTCGAAATCCGCCGGCCCGGAGGATCGGACACTGTAGCCTGCGGGGGCCTCGCGGCCGCTGCCGGCCGTATTCTGGAGGTGCGCGTCCCGTTCGTGTGCCTGGGCGCCGAACCAGGGACGCGCCTCGCCTTCGTCGTGGCGGTCAACCGGGCGGGGGCGGAAGTGGCGCATCACCCGCGGCGCGGACCGATTGAGATCGACCGTCCGGACGGTTCGTTTCCAGAACGGAGCTGGACGGCGTGACGCCAGGCGCGCGGGTCGTCCGCGGGCGGCTGACAAAAGTTAACATAACGTATATTATGCGACGTTATTAATACCGGCCGACTTTCCCCTCCAACCCCGCCCGTCCCACCAGCTACCGCCCAGCCTTGATGTCGCGAATGATGTTCTCGAGCGCCTCGATGATCTCGGACCGGTCCACCCGGCTCTTCGCAAAACTCAGGCGCAGGCGGAAACTCTTCGTGGGCGCCCGGAACGAGAAGACGAACGGGCGCGGGCGCGCGGCCTTCGACTTCGCCGTCTGGCTGCGCGCATCCTGCCGGGTCACCGCACCCTGGGTCACCATCTTCTCGACGAGCGCCAGCATCTTCTCCGGCGTCGCCTGACGCACGATCTGCAGCAGCGTCGACCGGGAGGAAATGTCGGCCAGCCGACACAGGTTCCGCACCTCCTCCGGCATGTTGTTCAGCGCGAGCGATTCGGTAATCGACGTTCGCGACTTGCCAAGCTTCCGCGCCATGTCCTCATGCGTGTAGCGACACCGCTCGGCCAGCTGCTGCATCGCCTCGGCTTCCTCGAACGCCGTCAGGTCCTTGCGCTGCAGGTTCTCGATGAGCGCCAGCTCCAGGACCTCGGCGTCACTTGCCGCCCGTTCGACGACCGGCACCTCGCGGAGCCCCGCCTGCACCGCCGCGTGGTACCGCCGCTCCCCGGCGATGATCTGAAACCGGCCGCCACGCTGCCGGACGATGAGCGGCTCAATGATCCCCTTCTCGGTCACCGACGCGATGAGCTCCGACAGGTCGCCCATGACCTGCCGCGGCTGGTCGGGGTTCGGGTCGAGCAGATCGATCGGCACGATGCGCCCGACGGGCGTTCCGGCCGAGGCCGCGAGCGCTTCCACGTAGTGCTCGTCGTGCCGCATCCGCAGCGTGTTAGGCAGTCCGCGCTTCGACACGTTCGATGACCTCCTCGCACAGGCTGTAGTAATCGGTCGCGCCGGTTGAGTCGGGCGCGAACGTGAAGATCGATTCCTTATAGGCCGGGCTTTCCTCGAGGCGCACGCTCTTGGTAATCACCGTCCTGAAGACCTTCCCGCCGAAGACCTTCTGAATCTGGTCCCGGATGTCACGCGCCAGCGCCGTCCGCTTGTCGTGCATCGTGATGACGACCCCGAGGATCCGCAGCGCCGGGTTCGCCCGCTGCCGCACCTTTTCGATCGTCTCGAGCAGGTCGTCGGTGCCTTCGAGCGCGAAATACGACGACTGAATCGGCACGAGCAGGTGCGTGGCCGCCACGAGCGCGTTGACGGTCAGCAGCCCGAGCGCCGGCGGACAGTCGATCACGATGTGCGTGTAGGCGCCGTCGAGCTGGGCGATCTTGTCCTTCAGGCGGAAGTGCGCATCGAGCTCCCCCACCAGGCGTGCCTCGAGCTTCGCCAGGCTGATACGCCCCGGCGCGATGAACAGATTCGGCAGCGTCGTCGGCTGCACGATGTCAGCAAGCCCGCATCCCGCTTCGGCGATCGCGTCGTAGGTGCTGCGGCCGATGGCGCCGTGATCGAGAAAGGAGATGCTGCTATTGGCCTGCGGGTCGAGATCGATGAGGAGCGTGCGGGCGCCGCGCATCGCCAGCGCGGCGGCAAGATTGACGGCTGTCGTGGTCTTGCCCACGCCACCCTTCTGATTGGCGATGGCGACGATCATGTGGTTGGATGGATATGTTGTGGCGAAACGATGCGCTCATTCTAGGTATTGTGTGCAGAAGCGTCAACACCCGAATTTGACGACGGGGCATGGCCCCGCACTTCAGGGCGCCCGGAAGGAGGGATCCGGGTCGGAAAGGAGGGATCCGGGATTGTCGGCCGGCCGACAGGCACCGTGCCGGCTACATCTTGTACTTGCCGAGATCCTCCGGATCGAGGCTCTCGAGCCACTTCTGCAGCCGCTCGGTGTCGCCACGCTCCGAGGACAGATCGACCGTCTTCGCGTTGTCGATGACCGTCTCGTCGACCAGGATGGGCGACCGCGTCCTGAGCGCCAGCGCGATCGCATCGCTCGGACGGGCGTCGACCACCACGCGCTCGCCGCGCACCGTGAGGTGGATGATGGCGTAGAAGGTGTTGTCCTTCAGATCCGAGACAACCACCCGGTCGACGCTCCCCTCCAGGTCGGAGATGATGTTCCGCAGCAGGTCGTGCGTCATCGGCCGTGGTGTCGCGATGTTTTCCATCTGCAGCGCGATGGCGTTGGCCTCGAAGATGCCGACCCAGATCGGGAGAACCCGCTCGCCCTCCTTGTCCTTGAGGATCACAATCGGCATGTTCGTGACGGGATCGACCATGAGCCCCTTGATGGTCATTTCAATCAGCATCGCTCCACCCGCCTGCTCCGGGCCTGCCGCCCTACGCACCGGCCACGCCCCCGCCGGTCTGCCCCGCCGCCGCCTCTCCCCACAGGCTGTTCGGACCGGCCCGCCGGATCCCCACCGCCACCGTACGGCCCATCCAGGGGCCAGGCTCACCCGCGGGAACCGGAAAGTTCACGACGGTGTTGCCGGTGGTCCGGCCCGAGATCTCCCCGTCGCGGCGCCTGCCGGCCGAGTCCACCAGAACGTGCACGGTCGTCCCGACCGCCCGTTCGTGCAGCCGCAACTGAATGTCCCGCTGCCGCGCCTGCAGCGCGACGATTCGCGCCGTCTTCTCGGCCTCGCTGACCTCGTCGGTCATCCGTTTCGACGCGAGCGTATTCGGACGCGGCGAGTACTTGAACGAGAACATGCTGTGATACCCCACCTGCTCCACCAGCGAGACGGTCTGCTCGAAGTCGGCCGCGGTCTCGCCCGGGAAGCCAACGATCATATCGGTCGATAGGGCGATGTCCGGAATGGCCTCCCGGATCCGGCGCACCAGATCGAGATACTCCTCCCTCGTGTGCCGCCTGCGCATCGCCTCCAGGATGCGCGTCGACCCCGACTGGACCGGGAGGTGCATGTGCTTGCACACCCTGGGGAGATCCCGGACCGCCTCGATCAACCGGGTGCCGGCGTGGCGCGGGTGCGGGCTGGCGAAGCGAATCCGCTGCACGCCGGGAACATCGTTGACCTCGGCGAGTACCTGCGCAAAGTCACACTGCGGGTCGTCCGGCGCCCGATAGTGATTCACGATCTGGCCGAGGAGCTGGATCTCACGGCACCCGGAGTCGACCGCCTGCCGGACCTCGTCCAGGATATCCGCCCGGCGGCGCATCCGCTCGCGGCCGCGCGTGTAGGGCACCACACAGAAAGCGCAGTAGTCGTTGCACCCCTCGATAATCGTGACGTACGCCTTGACGGGGTCCGCCCGCCGCGCCATCCCGAGGGGAAAGCTCACGTCGTCCATGGGGCTGATGTCGACTTCGGGAAACGGCGAACGCTCCGCGCGCTCGACCAGCGCGGGCAGCATCCTGAGCCGCTGGGTGCCCATCACGATATCGATCACGTGGCCGTTCGTATTCCGGAGCAGTGCGGCACCCTCCTGCTGCGCCACGCATCCGGCGACAGCCACCAGGGGGCGGTGTCCCGTCTCCTCGCCGAGGACCCGGAGCTCGCCGAGCCGCGTGTACAGCTTGTCCTCGGCGTGCTCGCGGACGCTGCACGTGTTGATTACGATGAGGTCGGCGTCCCGCTCGTCGCCGGCCGGCTCGTAACCGGCCTGGTCGAGCAGGCCCGCCATCCGCTCGGAGTCGTGGACGTTCATCTGGCAGCCGAACGTCTCGATCAGGTACTTCTTCGCCACGCTACCTTCGCTTTCGCCTTTCGCTTTCGCCTTTCGCCTCCGCCGGTCTGCCGGGCCCGTTCAGCAGATCCCGCGCCGTGCCGCGAACCTGCTCGGTCACCACCGCCCCGCCGATCATCCGCGCAATCTCGTCGACGCGCTCGGCGTTGCCCAGCCGTTCAACCGACGTGACGGTCCGGCCCCCCCGCACATTCTTCTCGATCCGGACGTGCGTTGTCGCCCTCGCGGCAATCTGCGGCAGGTGCGTGATGCAGAGCACCTGAAAACGGTCGCCGAGCGCCCGCAGCCGTCCGCCGACCACGTCGGCGACGCGGCCGCCGATGCCCGCGTCCACCTCGTCGAAGATCAGCGTCTTGTCCGTCCCCTCTCCAGCCGCCAGCGTCTTGAGGGCGAGCATGATGCGCGACAACTCGCCGCCCGACACGATCCGGGCGAGCGGCCGCAGTTCCTCACCGGGGTTGGGCGAGACAAAGAACTCCGCGCGATCGATCCCGCGCTCGCTCCACTCGTCAGGCCCGAGCTCGCGACCGTCAAACCGCACGTCGAACCGCGTGCGCGCCATCGCCAGGCTTGCGAGCAGCGACTCGACGTCGCGCGCGAACCGCCCGGACGCCTCGCGGCGGCGCCGCGACAGCTCACGCGCCGCCACGAGAAACTGCGTCGTCGCCATGTCGAGGCGCTGCGCCACATCGCCGGCGCGCTCCCCTGCCCCGGTCAGCAGGTCCCGCTCCCGTGCGAGCGCCCGGCCGCGGGCGATGAGGTCCTCGAGCGACGGTCCGTACTTCCGCTTGAGGCGCTCGAGGAGGGCAAGCCGATCCTCGACCTCCTGCAGCCGCGAGGGGGAGGCGTCCACGCCGGCCGCGTAGCTGCGCAGAAAGGACGCGAGGTCCTCCAGCTGCGCCTTGATCCCGTCGCGCGCCTCCACGTGCGAGGCAAACTGCGGGTCGAGGGCAGCCAGCTCTCCCACGCGCTTCCAGACGCCGCCGAGCGCCGCGAGCACCGCACCGTCGCTCTCGTAAAGCGCCGCATAACTCTCCTCGCACAGCCGCTGCACCCGCTCGGCGCTCGCCAGTACCTGCCGGGTGGCCCCGAGCGCCTCGTCCTCGCCCTCCTTCGGCGCGGCCTTCTCAATCTCGCCGAGCTGGAAGGCGATCAGGTCGAGCCGCGCGGCTTTCTCCCGCGCGTCCATCCGCGATCGCTCGTGCTCCTCGCGCAGCGTTTTCACCGCGCCCCAGTTCGCCCCGACGCCCGCCGCCAGATCCTCGAGGCCCGCGTACTCGTCCACGAGCGGCAGGTGCGTGAGCGGATCGAGCAGCGCCTGGTGCTCGTGCTGGCCGTGCAGCTCGACCAGACGCATCGACAGCCCGCGCAGGGCCGCTGCCGTCGCCAGCGCGCCGTTGATGAACGAGCGGCTCCGGCCCTGGGCCGACAGCTCGCGCCGGACGACGATCTCCTGCTGGTCGTGATCGAAGAGCGCCTCGATGGTGGCCTGCGCCTCGCCGGTGCGTACCAGCTCGGCCGAGGCGCGCGCGCCGAGCAGCAGCCCGACGGCTTCGACGAGGATCGACTTGCCGGCGCCGGTTTCTCCTGTGAGTACGTTGAAGCCGGGAGTGAACTCGACGTCAACCGCCTCGATGACCGCGAGGTTGCGGATCCGGAGGGAGCAGAGCATGCGCGCGGAACTTCCATCGTATCATATGTTTGACAGCGTTCGGGGCGCGTGTTACGCTCCCATCTTCTGCGCCTTCCCAGCGGCGCTCGTCCGATGCATCGGAGGCTTCCTTGCGCACGCTTGGCTCCCTTCTGCTCGCACTGCAAGTGCAGGGCGGCGGAACCCCTTCAGCCGGGAGCGGCGATGTCATTACGCTGATCGCCGAAACCACACCCATCAACCAGGGGGTGCTCGCCATCCTGGTGCTCTTTTCGGTCGCCTCCTGGGCGATCATTCTTCAGAAGACGTGGTCGTTCCGGCGATCCGAGCGCGACACCACGCGGTTCCTCGACGTGTTCCGCCGCAGCAGCAAGTTTTCGGAAGTGCAGGCGGTCTGCCCGACGCTCCCCGCGACACCGCTCGTCGGTGTGTTTCAGGCGGGCTATGCCGAAATCAACGCGCAGTTTCGCGCGGCCGCCCCCGGCGGCAATCCGGCGTCCGCCACCGCTCCCGCCGCACCGCGGCCGATCCTCAAGAGCCTCGATGGTGTCGACCGCGCGCTCATTCGCGCCGCGACCGGTGAGGTGAGCAAGCTCGAGCGGCGCATGACGTTCCTGGCGACCACCGCCGGCGTCACTCCGTTCATCGGGCTCTTCGGCACCGTTGTCGGAATCATGATCGCCTTCCAGCGCATCGGCGCGACCGGCTCGACCAACCTGGCGATTGTCGCGCCCGGGATCAGCGAAGCGCTGATCTCCACGGCGGCAGGGCTCTTCGCGGCGATTCCGGCGCTCATCTTCTACAACCACTTCACGCACCGGGTGAAGGAGTTTTCGGCCACCATGGACGACTTCGCGCTCGAGTTCCTGAACATCGCCGAGCGGAACTTCACGTAGATGCGTCTTTCACGTCCACGTACCACCGAGGCACCGAGGCACCGAGACACGGCTTCGTCATCTCGGTGCCCCAGTGTCCCGGTGGTTCGTCGCCACCGCGGCGCGGACTGACCCCTCATGCCGAAGGTCATGGCATCGGCACCCAACGCCGGAGGACGCCATCAGCGCGGGCGCCGCATCGCACCCACGCTGTCCGAGATCAACGTCGTCCCCCTCGTCGACGTGATGCTCGTGCTGCTCATCATCTTCATGGTGGCCGCGCCGATGCTGCAGCGCGGCGTGGAGGTGAACCTGCCCGTCGCCAGCCGTTCGCAGGAGATCGCAAGCGATCGCCTGTTTGTCGACCTGCCGGTGTCGTACCGCGAGGATCGGCGCGTCTTCGTCGACAAGGAGGCCATCCGGCTCGACTTCCTCGCCGAGCGCGTGCGGCAGATCATGACCACCCGCAGCGACAAGCTCGTGTACCTGCGCGGCGACGGCGAAGTGAACCTGCAGGAGCTGATGGAAGTGTTCGACCGGCTGAAGGAAGGCGGCGTGCAGAACGTCGGCATCATCTCAAAGCTGCCCGGGGAGCGATGACGAAATGACCGACGTCACCGACGTCATCGTCGCGCGGCAGCTGCGGAGGGAGCCGTTCAGCGCGATGGTCACCTGGTCGCTGGCCGCGCATCTCGCCGCCGTGGCGGCGCTGCTGTTCGGCCCGTTCCACTGGGGGGCCTCGGAAGATGACACGCCCCGGACGGTGATGACGATCAGCCTCGCCGGCGCCCCCGGTCCGCGCGCCGGCGGGATGACGCCGATGGGCGGCCGGGCGATCCCGGAGCCGGTCCCGGCGCCCCCGAAGCCGACCCCGGCGCCGAAGCCTCGCGCGAGGACCGCGCCCACGCGCCGCGCCCGGCAGCCGCCGCCGCAGCCACAGCCGGCGCCCGAACAGGAACCGCAGCCGGGGGTTACGCGCACCGAGACCGGCGCACGCGGCCAGGGCTTCGGGCTGACGACCGGCGGCGCGGGCGGCAGCGGCGTGCAGCTCGACGTCAGCAACTTCTGCTGCCCCGAGTACATCGAGCAGATGGTGACGTTCATCCAGCGCAACTGGCAGGCCAGCCAGGGCGTCCGCGGGTCGACCCTCATGAAGTTCACGATCACGCGGGCGGGGTCGATTCAGGGCGTCGTCGTGGAGCGACCGAGCGGATTCGTCGCGCTCGATCTGGCGGCCGAACGCGCGCTGCTGGTGACGCGGCTGCCCGAACTGCCGCCGCAGTTCCCGAACCCGACGCTGACGGTGCACATCACATTCGAATATCAGAGGTGAACGTGAGAAGTTTCGCCGCGGTGATCGCCCTCGTCCTCGTCGCGGGACTCCAGGCCGCCAGCCAGGATCCCGCCGCCCCGCCGCCGCCCCAGCAGCCGTCGGAAGTCGCGGTCGTCATCAGCGGCGACCCGGGCACGCCGCCGCGGTACGCCGTACCCGATTTCGTCTCGCTGACCCCGGACGCCGGCGACGCCGCCAGGACGGTCGCGCAGGTGCTCTGGGACGACCTGGCGTTCGAACGGGAGCTCTACCTCATTCCGCGCGATACGTATGCCACCGTGCCCGTGGCCCGTTCGCCCGACCAGGTGCCCTTCACCGCGTGGCGCGAGCTCGGCGCCGACGCCGTCGTGTTCGGCACCGTCGCCCGCAACGCCGGCACGCTGCGCATCCAGGTGCGCCTCTTCAACGTGCGGACGAGGGAATCGGTCTTCTCGAAGGAGTACACGGGGGCCGACACAAACCCGCGGCTCTACGCGCACACGATCTCCGACGAAGTCCACCAGCAGCAGCGCGCGCTGAGGGGCGTGGCCCGCACCAAGCTGGCGTACTCCTCGGACCGCAACCGCGAGCGGATCGTCGGCTCGGTCGAGAACCGCGACGTCAAGGAAATCTACATGTCGGACTACGACGGCGCGAACGTCCGCCGGATCACGACGAGCCGCCAGTTGAATCTCACGCCCGTCTGGGCGCCCGACGCGCGGGCGATCGCCTACACCTCGTACCGCCGGGGCTATCCCGACCTCTTCATCGCGCTGATCTACCAGGGCGTGCAGCAGGAGCCGACCACGGCAGGGACGCAGAACTGGCTGCCGATGTTCTCGCCCGACGGCACGCGCATCGTCTTCACCTCGAGCCGCGAAGGCAATCCCGAGCTGTACATCATGAACCGCGACGGCTCCGGCCTGCGGCGCCTGACGAACCACCCGGCGATCGACACCACCCCCACCTGGTCGCCGACGGGCACGCAGATCGCCTTCACGTCGGACCGCGCCGGCCAGCCGCAGATTTACATCATCGGCGCCGACGGCCTGAACCTGCGGCGGCTGACGACCGCCGAGTCGTACGCGGACCGGCCCACCTGGTCGCCGGCGCCCTTTAATGAGATCGCGTTCGCCGCGCGCACCGGGCCGGGCTACGACGTCAAGATCTACGATCTCGCCACCGGGATGACGCGGCAGATCACGTTCGGCGAAGGCAGCAACGAGAGCCCGGCATACTCTCCGAACGGCCGGCACCTGGCGTTTGCCTCCACGCGGACCGGGCGAACGCAGATCTTCACCATCGGCCGCGACGGCCGCGGACTCCGTCAGGTCACACGGGACGGCAACAACTACACACCAGCATGGTCAAACTGATGACGACGCCTTTCATGTTTCCGCGTATCTCCCGCACGGGGCTGATTGTCCTGTGCCTCGTGCTGGCCGCCTGCGCGCGTCGCCAGCCGCCGGTCGCGCAACCCGCTCCCCCGCCGGCCGCGCCGGCTCCGGTCACCGCTGCGCCGCCGCCCCCGCGGCCGCCCGAACGTGTGGAAGAGGCGGTCCCGGTGCCGGCCGGGCCGCTCCGGGAGGACACCATTGCCGGCGTCTCGCTCGACGATCTCAACCGCAACTCGCCGTTCAAGCCGGTGTTGTTCACCCTCGACAGCGCCGACCTCGACGATGCCGGCCGCGCCGTGGCGTCGGCCAACGCGGGTCTGCTCCGCAAGTATGCGACCTGGGTCATCACCGTGGAAGGACACTGCGACGAGCGCGGCACGGCCGAATACAACCTCGCGCTCGGGGAGCGGCGCGCCGTGGCGGTCAGGACCTACCTGGTCTCGCTCGGCATCGCGCCCGACCGGATCCGGACCGTGAGCTACGGCAGGGAGTTTCCCTTCGATCCCGGGCACGACGAGCGCGCCTGGGCGCAGACTCGCCGGGCCCATTTTGTAATCACATCGAAGTAAGATCAGTCGATCGCGATGACGAGGAGGATTTCCCCCGCGCTCGCCCTGCTGCTGCTCGGCCTGGCTACGCCCGCCGCGGCGCAGAACCGGGAGCATCAGCAGATGGCGGCCGAACTGCGACTGCTCCAGGAGCAGACGCAGCAACTGGCCATCACGCTGGCGGCGCTGAACCAGGCGCTGGCCGAATCAGTGAAGACGCTGAACACGACGCTGAACGCCCGCCTCGAAGAAGTCAGCGGAGCCATGCGGAAGAGTTTCGCGGATCAGAAGCTGCTCACCGATAACATGGCGAACGACGTGAGCAAGATTCGCGAGCGGGGCGACGACACCAACGTGCGCATCGCGGCGCTGCGCGAGGAGCTCGAGGCGCTGCGGGTCACGGTTCAGGCGCTGCAGCAGACGGCGCTCGCGCCGCCCCCCGTCCCGGTCGATCCCACCGCGCCGCTCGATCCGAACGCACCCGCTCCCGTCCCCGCCCCGGTCGCGCCGCCGCCGGCGCTGCCGTCCACGGCGGGGCTATCGCCAACGCGTCTGTACGAGACGGCGCAGGCCGACTATTTCGCCGGCCAGTGGAGCAGCGCGATCAGCGGATTCGAGGCGTTTCTGCGCGCGTTTCCACGGTCGGAGCAGGGTGACGACGCGCAGCTCTACATCGGGGAGACCTATTTCGCCCAGAATCAGTGGGCGGAGGCCACGGCCGCGTACAATCAGGTCATCCAGTCGTATGCGGGCACCAACTCCGTGCCCGTGGCCTACTACAAACGGGGCCTGGCGCAGGAGCGCCTCGGGCAGATCGACGCGGCGCGCGCCTCGTGGGAGGCGGCCGCCAAGAACTTCCCCGACAGCGACGCGGGGCGTCTGGCCCGCCAGACCCTCGATCGGCTGAATCGCGCGCAGCCGACGCCACCGCGCTGAGTGACCTGGGCTGTCACGCGCGGCACGCAGAATGGAGCCACATGGGAAGCGTCAATAAAGTCATCCTCGTCGGCAACCTCGGGCGCGACGCCGAGCTGCGCTACACACCGGGCGGCGCCGCCGTCGCCACGTTGAACCTGGCGACGACCGAGGTGTGGAACGACAAGCAGGGCCAGCGGCAGGAAAAGACCGAGTGGCACCGCATCGTGCTCTGGGGCAAGCAGGCCGAAAGCCTCCAGGAGTACCTGACCAAGGGCAAGCAGATCTATGTCGAGGGGCGCCTGCAGACGCGCCAATGGGACGACAAGGACGGCAACAAGCGCTACACCACCGAGATCAAGGCCGACCGCATCACGCTGCTCGGTGGTGGCGGCGGCGGCCGCAGCGGCGGCGCGGAGCGGGTCCCGTCGCACGCCGCGGGCGCGGATGAGCCGCCGGCCGAGCCGATCACCGACGACGATATTCCGTTCTGAAGCAGTGGGCGGTGGGCGCACTGCCCACCGCCCACTGCCTACTTCTTCCCCACCCGCCCGTAGCGGTCTTCCAATCGCACGACGTCATCGAGTTCGGGCGTCGAGACCTCGAGGATGTCGCAATCTTCGATGGCCGTCATGCGATGCACGGTCTTCGGCGCCACGTGTACGGCCTCGCCGGGCTGCATCTCCTGCGAGGTCAGCGCGCCGTCGCGTTCGATCTCGAACCGCATCCGCCCCGAATAGAGGTAGATCGTTTCATCCTTGCGGTTGTGGTACTGCAGGCTCAGGGCGTGGCCGGCCTTCACGTGCAGCACCTTGCCCACGTACCGATCGGTCTTGGCCCAGTGCAGCTCGTACCCCCATGGCTTTTCCACACGCGTAATTGACATCGTTCTGCCTTGTGCCTTGTGCCTTGTGCCTTGTGACTTTCTCACGAATCCCTGTGCTGTACCCGCAGCGTGACTCCCGTGGTCGCCGACAGCGCCTTTCCGAGCGCCTCGGCGATCATGACCGATCGGTGCCGGCCGCCCGTGCATCCGACGGCGATCGTGAGATAGCTCTTGCCCTCGTGGACGTACTGCGGCAGCGCGAAGCGGAGGAATGAGGTCAGCCGCGCGAGAAACTCCCGCGCTGCCGCGCTGCGCCGCATGTAGCGGACGACTGCCGGGTCACGCCCGGTCAGCCTGCGCAGCCGCTCGACAAAGTGGGGATTCGGCAGGCAGCGGACGTCGAACAGCAGATCCGCATCCATCGGCACGCCCTTCTTGTAGCCGAAGCTGATCAGGTTCACGACCATGTTCGACTGCGGGCGGCCGTCCCGTGACATCTGCATGAAACGCTCACGCAGCTCGTGAACCGTCATGTTCGAGGTGTCGAGAATGTGGTCGGCCATGCCGCGGATGCGCTTGAGCCTCTGCCGCTCTTCGACGATCCCCTCCCTCACCGATCGATCGGCCGCCAGCGGGTGCGGCCGCCGCGTCTCGCTGAAGCGGCGGACGAGCGCGGCCTCGCTCGCTTCCAGGAAGATCAGTATCGGTCTGACGTCCCCCTGCGCCGTGAGTTTCCGGTAGACCCTGGGGAACTGGGCGAGGAATCCGCCTTCGCGGACGTCGACGACGATGGCCACCTTATCGAGCGCGCTGTCCTCGCGCGCCGACAGCGCCGCCATCGTGGGAATGAGCTGGGTGGGCAGGTTGTCGATGCAGAAGTAGCCGAGGTCCTCGAGCGCGCGAATCGCCTGGGTCTTGCCGGAACCTGAGAGGCCGGTGAGGATCACGAACCGCCGCGCGCCGCGCGCGGCCTTCTGACGAGCGCCTCTCCCGCTGGCCACCCTGCTCGGCTACGCTTCAGGCTCGATCAGGCCAAGGTTGCCGTCGGGCCGGCGAAAGAGCACGTTGACGAGGTCGGTGACGTCATTGCGAAAGACGATGAAGGCGCTGCGCCCTGCGTCCATTTCGAGCGCCGCGTCGTCGATCGACATCGGCTTGACCGGATAGCGGCGCGTCCGGATGATGCGCACGTCGCCCCCATCCGGCGCCCGCGTCCGGCGCCGCCGTCCGGGACTCTCCGGCTCGGCCGCGGGCGATTCCGCCCGGGCCACCGGAACGCCCTGCCGTTTGCCCTCGGTCCACCGGCTCTTGAGCTTCTCCACCTGGCGCCCCAGTTTCTCGGCGGCCGAGGCGAGCGCAGCCGGGACGTCGCGGCCGGTTGCGGCGCCATGGAAGAAATGCTCGCCGCGGACGTGCAGCATCATCTCGACGTGGTACCGCGTCTTCTCGCGCGTGATCACGACCTGAACGGACACGATGTGGTCGTTCAGTATGCGTCCGACGCGCGCGAGGCGCCGCTCCACCGCTTTCTGAATGACGGGAGTGATCGTGACGTGCCGGCCGGTCAGTTCGAGACGCATCGATCTAATACAGCACCTTTCGCTGGTTCGACGTCGGAATCTTCAGCTCCTCGCGATACTTCGCAATCGTACGGCGCGCCAGCTCGAGTCCCTCGCGCTGCAGAATGCTGACGATCTTCGAGTCGCTCAACGGTTTGCGCTGGTCTTCCTGCTCGATGATCTTGCGGATGCGCTGCTTGATCGTCACCGACGAGACGGCATCGCCGTAGGCGCTGCTGATCCCGCTGTGGAAGAAGTACTTCATCTCGAACACGCCCTGTGGCGTGTGCATGTACTTGTTGGTCACGACGCGGCTGACCGTGGATTCGTGCATGCCGATGTCGTTGGCCACGTCGCGCAGCACGAGGGGCCGCAGGTACTCGATGCCGTGGTCCAGAAACTCGCGCTGGAAGGTGACGATGCTCGTCGCCACCTTGTGAATGGTCTTCTGGCGCTGCTCCACCGACTTGATCAGCCAGAGCGCGGACCGGAACTTGTCCTTCACGTACGCCCGCGTCTCATCGCTGTTCTCGGTGTTCTTGTCGAGCAGCCGGCGGTACACCGGGCTGATCCGCATCTGCGGCAGGCCGTCCTCGTTCAGCACGGCGACGTACTGATCCTCGACCTTCACGACGTACACGTCCGGAATCACGTACTGCGACTGCGACGGGTTGTAGCGGCTGCCGGGCTTCGGGTCGAGGTGGCGAATCAGCTCGATGTGCTGCTTGAGATCGTCGATCGACATCCCGAGCTTCCGGGCGAGCTCCGGGACCTGATGGTTCTGCAGCAGCCGCATATGGTCGACGATGATGCGCTCCGCGGGCGTGCCGCCCATGCCGAGATGGCGGAGCTGCAGCAGCAGGCATTCCTGCAGATCGCGCGCGGCGACCCCGATCGGATCGAAGCCCTGCACGAGCTTGAGCGCCCGCTCGACGTCCTCGATCGGCCACGGTCCCATGGCCGCCAGCTCCTCGACCGTCGCCACAAGCTGCCCGTCGTCATCGAGGTTGCCGATGATCGCCTCGCCGATCTCGCGCACCAGCGGCGTGTCGGTCTGCATCGAGAGCTGCCACAGGAGATGATCCGAGAGCGACGTCGACGTCGAGAGTGTGTTCTCGATCGGCGGAAGCTCCTTGACCTCGGTCGGCGTGTGCGACCGGTACCCGTCGTCAAGATAGTCGCCGAAGAAATATTCGTAATCCTGGTCGTCCCAGGTGTCGGTCTTCTCCGGCTGCTTCTGCTCCTGCTTGTCCTGCGCCGCGTCGACCGGCTGGAGCTCCTCGGTCGGGACTTCCTCCAGCAGCGGGTTCTCGACCATCTCCTGATTGAGGAGCTCCGACAGCTCGAGCGTCGACATCGGCAGGAGCTTGATCGCCTGCTGGAGCGACGGCGTCAGAATCAGCTTCTGAACGAGCCGGGTATGCAGTTTCTGCGAAATCGCCATGGCGTCAGGGGCCGAAACCCATCTTAGTCCATTCCAGCCGCGGCACTAGTCCAGCCGGAACTCCGCCCCCAGGTAAATCCGCCGCACGTCCTCGTCGGCGGCGAGCGAGTCCGGCGTGCCGCTCCTGAAGATCGCGCCGTCGTGAACGATGTAGGCCCGGTCGGTGATGCGGAGCGTCTCGCGAACGTTGTGATCCGTCACGAGGACGCCGATCCCGCGCTCCTTCAGGTGAAAGATGATCTTCTGAATGTCGGTGACGGCAATGGGGTCGATGCCGGCGAACGGCTCGTCGAGCAGAATGAACCGCGGCGAGACGACGAGCGCGCGCGTGATCTCGACCCGCCGGCGCTCCCCGCCCGACAGTGTGTGCGCGGAGGCCTTCGCCAGCGCCGTCAGCCCCAGCTCGGCGAGCAGCTCGTCGAGCCGCTCCCGGCGCGCCGCGCGGCCGATGCCCAGCGTCTCCAGAATGGCCAGGATGTTCTGCTCCACCGACAGTCCCCGGAAAATCGACGGCTCCTGCGGCAGGTAGCCAATCCCTTTCCGGGCGCGGACGTACATCGGATCGTCGGTGACGTCCTCGCCGTCCAGGAGCACCCGGCCGGAATCGGGCGGCGTGAGGCCGACGGTCATGTAGAACGTCGTCGTCTTGCCGGCGCCGTTCGGGCCGAGCAGACCGACCACTTCGCCGGAGCCAACCTCGAGGCTGACACCCCGGACAACCGTGCGGCCGCTGTAGGACTTCGTGAGTTCGTGCGTGCGAAGGGTCGACATCACCGCGTGGTCGGCGGAGGGCACGGACCGCCGCGGCTGGACTGCGTGCGGACCTCCTCGTTCCCGTCAACGACGATCCGGTCGGAGGTTCTGAAGAACGTCACGGTCCGGCCGCTCGTTTCGCGGCATTCCTCGACGATCCTGACCGGCACGGTGGCAATCCCCGTCATCACGTAGCGCTCGTCCTCGGTCCCGTAGGTGAGCCGGTCACCGGTCGCGACGCGCGTGTCGAGGCGCACGCTGACATCGGTCTGCGCCTCGAGCCGATCGAGACGCGATGCCGCCTTCGCGAGGATGAGCTCGATGCGGCGCGCGCGCAGGTCGCCCTGCGGACCGCTCAGCTGGGAGGCGACGGCCGGCGCCGGGGCACCGACACTGGCCGGCGCGGACCCGTTGGCGCTCGCCGGGGCAAGTCCGCTGGCGCTTGCCGGGGCGGGCGGTCCATACGCGATGCGGCGCATGGCGTCGTCGTACCGGATCTCGGTGGCGCGACCGACCGAGACGCCGGTCTCGAGCACGATGTTCGATCGTGCGTTGCCCTCGGCACTCAGGTCGCCGCGCATCCGATCGAGGGTCAGCAGGTCGCCGCGCACCGCCGTCTCCCCCTGCCAGAGCGCCGCGCCTCCCGAATAGACCGCCTTGCCGCCCTGCTCGTACTCGAGTGCGGCGGCGGTGACATTGACCGGCTCGGCCTGGCTGAGCAGGCCCGGCAGCCGCCCGCCCTCCGCGCTGCGGCGCGTCTGCGGCCTGAGCACCGTCTTGACGGTGCCCGTCGCCTTCATGGCCGGGCCGTCGAGCGTGACGTCGATCGCCCCGGCCTCAATCTGAATCTCGGCATTGGCCACGCGCGGGCCGCCGCCGGCGTCGGCGCCCGACAACCGCAGCGTCCCCTGTGCCGGGTCGTACTCGGCCTGCGCCGCAGAGCCCTGCAGATCGTCGGTGTCGAAGCGCACCCGGCCGTCGAAGAGGGCGCTCGTCACCGCGTCGTCGGCCAGGACGAGGCGCAGCGCCGCCGAGTGCGCCGTCCGCGACGGCTGCCTGGCCCGGCCCTCCTCGCGGTACTCGACGCCGTCGGTGAACCGCGCCGACGTCAGACCCCTGCCCGGCTCCCCCGCAGCCTCGAACGTCTGCGCCCTGATGTTCCGCCCGGCCATGCCGGGCGACGCCGGCAGATCCACGCGGACGTTGCCGCGGCCGGCGGCCGCCGTCAGCGCCCCGTCCGGCGCCAACGCGAGGTCGAGCGCGTCGCCGATGAACTGCCGCCCGCCCGTGCCCTCGCCGTCGCCGCTCATCACCACGCCGCCGCCGCCGCGGAGCGCCACCCGCTCGAGCGTCGCGCCGTCGTCGGTGTAGTCGAGGTCGATGTCGCGCGCGTGCATCGAGTCGAACGCGCCGCCGCCGGACACGCGCGCGTTCCCGCGCAGCTCGATGAACGTGACCGACTCCTCGTTGTTCGAGAGCCGGGCGAGGCCGTGGTCGGCTTCGAGCACCTCGCCGCCGCGGAGCGCGTGGACGTTCCCCTCGAGGGCCAGATACTTCTGGTGCCGCGCCAGCGTCGCCGCGCCCGACGTGAATTCCGTCTGCGGGCGGCCGGCCCCATCGTTCACGGTCACCCGCGCCTCGTCGGCCAGTGACAGCTCGTCCGACGCCTGGTTGTAGGTCATGCCCTTGCCGGAACCCGACATCGCGCCCTTGTGAAACGCCACGGCACCCGGCACGCGCACCGTGGAATCAGCCTGACTGAACGTCCCGCTGTCGGCCGTGACGGTGAACCCGTCGCTCGCCGTCAGGACGACGTCGCCCGTAATCTGGAGCTCCTCCTGCTGTCCGGTCGCCTGGGCCTCGCGTCCCGAGACGGTGAAATCACGTCCGCCCCGGTTGCGCACCCTGACGGTGACCCCCAGGAATTTCGTCGCGCCGCCTTCATACGTGAGCTGGCGCTCGGCTTCGATCACGTAATCCTGCCTGGCCGCGCGGAACTGTTGGAACGCCGCGCCCGCGCTTTCGATGATCGAGCGGGGATCGAGGCGGGACGGACGCGCCACGGGCGCCGCCGTCCGCCGCTCGCCGATCGCCGTGTAGACGACGACCGCGACCACGAGCCCGAACAGGCCCAGCCCCATCCGGGCGGGTCGCTGCCATCTGGCCATTGAGTGATCTTATCGCGTGGGCGGCGCGTCAGCCCTGTGGCGCCCGGAAGTCGGCGACCGAGAGCTGCAGGTACCGCTCGCCGTTCCAGGCGTCCTGTTCCAGGGAAAACGCGAGGTCGATCGCGGCGCGGTGCTGGGCCACGAACCCCTCGCGCTCGGCGGCGCGCCAGGCAATGCCGCGCATGACGCGGCCGTCCTGCCGGAACGACATCTTCAGGTGGCGATCCTTGAGCAGACGCGGGCCGTCCACGACTTCCACCCCGCTCGTGCGGAAGATCGGGCGGGGATTGCCGGCGCCAAACGGCGCGAGCGACGCCAGCTCCGAGGCGACCTGCGGGGTGATCGCGCGGAACGCCAGGGTGCCGTCAATCCAGAGGCGCGGGCGCAGGTCGTCCGGCTGGAGGCACCGGTCGGCGTGCTCGTTGATCCTCGCGCGCAACTCGCGAATCCGCGACGACTCGATCGTCAGCCCGGCGGCCTGCCGGTGGCCGCCGAACTTGGTCAGCAGGTCGGCGCACGACTCCAGGCCGGCCAGCATGTCGAACGCCGGAAGGCTGCGGCACGACCCGTGCGCGACGTCGCCCTCCACCGACAGCACGACGGCCGGCCGGTTGAACGCGTCGACCAGCTTCGACGCCACGATGCCAATGACCCCGCGATGCCATCCCTCGCCGGCGACCACGATCACGGTGCGCGAGCCGATCTCGAGGTCGGTCTCCACCGCCTTGCGCGCCGCCGAGACGATGTCGGCCTCTTCCTTCTGGCGCCGCAGGTTCTCGGCGTTGAGCTGCTCGGCCAGGGCGCGGGCTTCGTCCGCCATGGCGTCATCGGCCGCGAGAAGCAGGCGCGCGGCGATGTCCGGCGTGCTCATCCGCCCGGCAGCGTTGACGCGCGGCCCGATCACGAAGCCGATGTGGTAGCTGTCGATCTCCCTGCCCGTGAGCCCGCAGGCCTCGATCAGCGCGCGAAGCCCGACCTTGTGCGGGCCCGCCGACAGCATCGCCAGCCCGAGCTTGGCGATGACCCTGTTTTCGCCTGTCAGCGGGACGACGTCGGCGAGCGTGCCGATCGCCGCAATCTTGACGAACGCCGGCAGCCAGGCCTCGCGACCGGCGCGCATGCAGAGTGCCTGCACCAGCTTCAGCGCCACGCCGACGCCCGCCAGGTGCTTATCCGGATACGAGCAGTCGTGCCGCTTCGGGTTGATCACGGCGCAGGCCGCCGGCAGCGTGGCGCCCGGCTCGTGGTGGTCGGTGATGATCAGATCGAGGCCGAGCGCGGCGGCGTGCCGCGCGGCCTCGTCCGCACGGATGCCGCAATCGACGGAAATGGCGAGCCGCACGCCCTCGGCGTGCAGCCGCTCGAGCGAGGCGGGTTGCAGTCCGTATCCATCGCGCAGCCGCTCCGGGATGAAGTGGACGACGTCGGCGCCGAGCAGCTCGAGGGCCCGCCGCAGGATAACGGTCGACGTCACGCCGTCCACGTCGTAGTCGCCGTGAATGGCAATCCGCTCGCGGCGGGCAATCGCCGCCGAAATCCGCTCCACCGCCGCCGACATGTCGGCGAGGCCGAACGGGTCGTGAAGGTCCGAGAGCGACGGTGAAAGAAACCGACGGGCCTCCTCCACGTCGCCGAGCCCGCGGATGCACAGCAGCCGTGCCGTCACGGGCGAGACACCGAGCTCGCGGGCCACGTCCTCGGCGTGCGACTCGTCGCACGGCCGCGCGTCCCAGATGCGTTCGGCCTTCATGATTCCCTGATGCCGACGCTGCCCATAGCCCGGAACTTGCGGTACCGCGCCTCGAGGCGGGCCGCCGGATCCATCGCGGACACCTCGGCCAGCGCACGCGCCAGCGGCTCGTCGAGCAGCGCCGCCGCCCGGTCGTGATCGGTATGCGCGCCCCCGGGCGGCTCCGGCACGATGGCATCAATCACTTCAAACCTGACCAGATCGGGCGCCGTCAGCTTCAGCGCCTCGGCCGCCTCGACCTTCCGGTTCGAGTCGCGCCAGAGGATGGCGGCGCATCCCTCCGGCGGAATCACGCTGTAGATCGCAAATTCGTGCATCAGGATGCGGTCGCCGACCGCGATGCCCAGCGCCCCGCCGCTGCCTCCCTCTCCGTGGACGATGACGATGATCGGCGTATCGAGCGCCGCCATTTCACGCAGGTTGACCGCAATCGCCTCCGCGACGCCGCGCTCCTCCGACTCCACCCCCGGAAACGCCGCCGGGGTATCGACGAAGGCCAGGACCGGGCACCCGAACTTCTCCGCAAGCTTCATCGCGCGCAGCGCCTTCCGGTAGCCCTCCGGCTTCGCGTACCCGAAGTTGCGGTAGACCTTCTGCTTCGTGTCCCCGCCGCCGCCCTTGTGGTGCCCGACGATGAGCACCGGCGTCTCCTTGTAGCGTGCGAAGGCGGTCACCATGGCGTGGTCGTCGGCAAACCGCCGGTCGCCGCTGATCTCGGTGACCTCGGTGAACAGCCGGCTGGCGTACTCGAGCACCGTCGGCCGGTTGGCATGGCGGGCCACCATGACACGCTGCCACGGCGTGAGCCGCCCGTAGATCTCCGACCGCGTCGCCTCCAGGCGGCGCTCGAGCGCGTCGATCGCCTGCTGCCGCTCCCGCGTCCGTGGCTGGGCCGACAGGGCGTCGATCTCCTTCAGCAGCGCTCCGATCGGCTTCTCGAAGTCGAGGATATCAATCGGCATGGACAGCGGAGGTCACGCCTACCCGAGGCTCACCGACCCGGCCCCGCAGATCTTCTCCACGTCGGCGACCAGGCGATCGGAGGGCTTCACCCGAATTTGCGCGTTCACGTCGATCGTGACCCGGAGGTGGCGGCCGGGCTCGCGCAGCTCGATCGCGACGCGCCGGTCGCCCTTGTGCTGCAGGAGCACGTCCCAGAGGCGCATGAGCGTCTCGCGGTCGTGCGGAGGCGCAGACAGCGTAATCGCCACCGACGAGGACAGGCGCTCGAGGACGGTCTCGATCGGGGCGATGTCCGACGCGAGCACGCGCGAGCTCTCCTCGTCCCGCTCGCACCGCCCTTTCACCAGCACCATCCGCCCCTCGTCGGCCAGATGGCCGTACTGCTTGAAGGCCTCCGGAAAGACCACGACCTCGAGGCTCCCCTGCGCATCGTCCAGCGTCAGCACGCACATGCGGTCGCCGCGGCGGGTCTTGAGCGGCCGCACCGCGGAGATGATGCCGCCGACGCTGATGTCCTCGGCCACGCGGTGGCCGTTTCCGTGGCCGTTCCCGGTGACCGGCGCATCGCCCGGCTCGAGGTCCCGCCTCGCGGTGAGGTCCGCCGAGGTCTTCGCGCCCTGCTCGCGCAGCGCGGCCGCGTAGCGGTCGATCGGATGGCCGCTCCAGTAGAGGCCGAGCGCGTCCTTCTCGTGCTGCAACTGCTCGATCTCGGTCCACGGCGGCGCGTCGGGGAGCGACAGGCCGCCCGAGGGTCCCGATGCCGGCTCGTCGTGGCCGAAGAGCTGCGTCTGCCCCAGGTCCTTGTCCCGCTGCGTCCGGGTGCCGTGGTCGCAGGCGGCGTCTATGGTGGCAAAGAGCTTCGCGCGGACGGCCCGGGTGTCCCCGGCGGCCAGCCCGTCGCACGCGCCCGCCTTGACGAGCGCTTCGAGCACGCGCTTGTTCACGACACGCAGGTCGGCCACCTCGCAGAGGGCATGCAGCGACCGAATCCGGCCGCCGAGCTGGTCCCGCGCGGTCATCAGCGTCGTCACGGCGCTCTCGCCGAGCCCCTTGATGGCCGCGAGGCCGAACCGCACACCCGCGCCGCGCTCGACCGAAAAATTCAGCTGGCTCTGGTGGATATCGGGCGGCAGCACCGGAATTCCCCGCTCGCGGCAGTCGCCGAGGTACACGGCCAGTTTGTCGGTGTTCTGCGCCTCGATGGTCAGCAGCGCCGCGGCAAAATGCCACGGATAGTTCGCTTTCAGATACGCCGTCTGATACGCCAGCAGCGCGTACGCCGTGGAATGCGACTTGTTGAACCCGTACCCGGCGAAATGCTCGATCAGCTCGAACATCTTCGACGCTTTTTTCTCGCCGATGCCCTGCTTCTTCGCCCCGCTGACGAACTGGCCGCGCTGCATGGCCATGACCTTCGGGTCCTTCTTCCCCATGGCCTTGCGCAGCATGTCGGCCTCGCCCATCGTGAAGCCGGCCAGCGACTGGGCGATGCGCATCACCTGCTCCTGGTAGGCGATCACGCCGTAGGTGTCCGCCAGGATCGGCTCGAGCTGCGGCAGCTCGTACTTGATTTCCGTCTTCCCCTGCTTGCGCGCGATGTAGTCGTCCACCATGCCGGACTTCAGGGGGCCCGGCCGGTAGAGCGCGTTGAGCGCGATCAGGTCGTCGAGCCGTTCGGGGCGCGCCTTCCGCAGCAGCTCGCGCATCCCGGAACTCTCGAACTGGAAGATGCCGAAGGTCTGCCCGTCCGCGAAGATCCGGTACGTCTTCGCGTCGTCGAGCGGCACGTTCTCGATGTCGAGGTCGACCCCCTCGGTCCGGCGGATCTCGGTCAGCGCGTCGCGAATGAGGGTGAGCGTGCTCAGGCCCAGAAAGTCCATCTTCAGGAGCCCGACGCGCTCGACCTCCTTCATGTTCCACTGGGTCGTGATTTCGTCGCGCGCCCCCTTGTAGAGCGGCGCGTAGTCGGTGACCGGGCCCGGCGCGATGACCACGCCGGCGGCGTGCACCGACGCGTGGCGCGACATCCCCTCCAGGCGCCGCCCGATATCGAGCACTTCCTTGACCTTCGGATCCTTGCCGGCCATGTCCGCGAGCGCCGGGTTCTCGGCGAGCGCCTTGTCGAGCGTCATGTCGAGCGCCGCCGGAATCTGCTTCGCGATGCGGTCGACGTCGGCGTACGGCATGTCGAGCGCGCGGCCGACGTCGCGGACCACGGCCTTCGCCTTCATGGTCCCGAACGTGATGATCTGCGCGACGTTCTCGCGGCCGTACTTCCGGGTCACGTACTCGATGACCTCTCCGCGGCGCCGCTCGCAGAAGTCGACGTCGATATCGGGCAGCGAAACGCGCTCCGGGTTGAGGAACCGCTCGAAGATCAGGTCGAAGTCGAGCGGATCCACGTCGGTGATCCGCATCGCGAACGCCACGAGCGACCCGGCCGCCGAGCCGCGGCCCGGCCCGACCGGAATCCCGCGCTCGCGGGCGTAGCGGATGAAGTCCCACACGATCAGGAAGTAGCCGCAGTAGCCCACCTTCTTGATCATGGCGATTTCGTAGTCGAGGCGGCTCGTGTACTCCTCGAGGCCGTGGCGGAGACGGCCCGCCGCCGCAAGCCCCTGCAGCCGCCGCAGCCGCTCGGCGAACCCCTCGCGCGCCACGCGCTCGAAATACTCCTCGAGCGTGACGCCGTCCGGCACGCCGAACGACGGCAGGTGGTTCTGCCCTTTCGGAATTCTGACGTCGCAGCGCTCCGCGATGCGCAGCGTGTTGGTCAGCGCGTCCCTCTGATCGCGGAACACGGCCGCCATCTGCTCGGCCGTGCGCAGGAAAAACTGGTCGCCGTGATAGCGCAGCCGCTGGGCGTCGTTGACCGTCTTGCCCGTGCCGATGCAGAGGAGAATATCGTGCGGCTGCGCGTCCCCCTGCCGCAGGTAGTGCACGTCGTTGGTCGCGACGAGCGGCAGGTGCAGCTCCCGGGCGAGCGGCACGATGCCGCGGTTGACGATGATCTGCTCGTCGAGACCCTGATACTGCATCTCGAGGAAGAAGTTGTCGGGCCCGAGAATGTCGCGCAGCCGCGCCGCAGCCTCCAGCGCCGCGCGCGCCTGGTCCACCTTGAGCGCGCTGGCCACCTCCCCCTTCAGGCAGCTGCTCAGCCCGATGAGCCCTTTCGCATGCTGCGCCAGCAGATCCCTGTCGATGCGCGGCCGGTAGTAGAAACCCTCGGTATAGCCGGCCGACACGAGCCGGATGAGGTTCCGGTAGCCTTCGTCGGTTTCAGCCAGCAGCACCAGGTGGTTCGTCTCGCTCTGCGGGCCGGTCTTGTCGAACCGGCTGCCGCCTGCCACGTACACCTCGCACCCGAGAATCGGCTTCAGCCCGCGTTCCCGCGCGTGGTCGTGGAACGCGACCGACGAGAACAGGTTGCCGTGCTCGGTGACCGCCAGCGCCGGCATCTTCAGCTTCACCGCCTCGTCCAGCAGCTCGTCGACGCGGCACGCGCCGTCGAGCAGCGAGAACTCGGTGTGCACGTGCAGGTGAACGAACTCGGCGCTCATTCCCACTCGATCGTCGAGGGAGGCTTCGACGAAATGTCGTAAACCACCCGGTTGATGCCGCGCACCTCGTTGACGATCCGCGACGAGATCGCGGCCAGGATCTCGTGCGGCAGCCGCGCCCAGTCGGCGGTCATGCCGTCCAGGCTCTCGACGGCGCGAATCGCCACCGTGTACTCATACGTCCGCGCGTCGCCCATGACGCCGACGCTCTGGACCGGCAGCAGCACGGCGAAGCTCTGCCACACCCGCTCGTACCACCCGGCCCGCCGAATCTCCTCGGCGACGATCCGGTCCGCGAGCCGCAGCAGATCGAGGCGCTCCCGCGTGATCTCCCCGATCACGCGCACGGCCAGCCCGGGACCCGGAAACGGCTGCCGCACCACGAATTCCCGATCCAGCCCGAGGTCCCCTCCGACACGCCGCACTTCGTCCTTGAAGAGATCCCGAAGCGGCTCGACCAGCCGGAAGTGCATGCGCTCGGGCAGACCGCCCACGTTATGGTGGCTCTTGATCACCGCGGCCGGCCCGCCAACCGACGCCGACTCGATCACGTCGGGATAGAGCGTCCCCTGCCCCAGGTAGTCGAACCCCCCCAGTTCCTTCGCGCGGGTCTCGAACACGTCGATGAACGTCGCGCCGATGATCTTGCGCTTTCGCTCCGGATCGGTGACCCCCGCCAGCCGATCGAGAAACAGCGCGGAAGCATCGACGAACTCGAGCGGCAGCCGCATCTTCTCGGTGAACCGCCGCCGGATCTGCGCCGCCTCTTCATACCGGAGGAGCCCGTTGTCCACGAAGATGCACGTGAGCCGCTCGCCGATAGCCCGGTGAATGAGCAGCGCGGCGACCGTCGAGTCGACGCCGCCCGACAGGCCGCACACGACCTTCCCCGCGCCGACCTGCTCGCGGATGCGCCTGGTCGCCTCCTCGATAAACGACGCAATCGTCCAGTCGCCCGTGCAGCCGCACACGGCATAGGCGAAGTTGCGCAGAATCTCGACGCCGTGATCGGTATGCGCCACTTCGGGGTGGAACAGCAGCGCATACAGGCCGCGTTCGGGCGCCTCCATCGCGGCAATCGGTGCGGTCGCACTCGTCGCGGCCACCGAAAATCCTGCCGGCACCGCGGCGACATCATCCCCGTGGCTCGCCCAGACGCGCAGCTCATCGGGTATCTCCGCAAATAACCTCGGCCGAGTGGCCACCGCCGCCCCGCCCGTCCCGGGCGACGTGCCGGGGCCGGCGCGTCGACCCGCGGGGGGCGCCGATACGCGGACCTGCGCGTGGCCGAACTCGCGGTGCCCCGAGCGGCGTACGTCGCCGCCGAGCACATCCGTCATCAGTTGCATGCCGTAGCAGATCCCGAGCACGGGCGGCCCCATCTCGAACAGGCCCGGCGCGCACTTCGGCGCGCCCGGCTCGGAAACGCTCATCGGTCCGCCCGAGAGAATGATGCCGACCGGCCGCTTGCGCCGGAGCGCCTCGAGCGGCGTGTTGAACGGAAGGATCTCGGAATAGACCGACAGCTCGCGAAGCCGCCGCGCGATCAACTGCGTGTACTGAGAACCGAAATCCAGTACGACGATGGTTTGATGGGACACGGTATTCGGGATGGCCGCGCACGCTATTATATCGTGGTGCGCGCTGGTCGAACCGCGAGATCTTGCGCTCTGCCGGCGCTGGCGACGACACTCCTCGTGCTCGCCTGGGGCTTCTGCCCTGCGGCGAACGCCGCCGCGCAGACCGCGGCGGAGGCGGAACGCTACCAGTCGATCCTCCGCACCTTCCGCAGAAGCAAGCCAGTCGCCCCGGCATTCGTGCCGTTCGAGCAGGCGTGGACACTCACGCTCCCGTCCGCGCCGTCGGCGCCGGGCCCGCTTGATCGCGAGCGCCTCTACGTGCCGCTGCGGGAGGGCCGGCTCGTTGCGCTGCGGCGCGAGACGGGGCTGCTCGAGTGGACGCGCGATATCGAGGTGACCATGACCCCCGAGGCCGGGGGCGACGCACTCTTCCTCGTCAGCGGCGGCAGCCTCCGGGCGCTCGACGCCGCGACGGGCGCCGACCGGTGGTCGGTGCCGATCGAGGCGGCGGTTGCGGCGCCACCCGTCTGGGATGCCGGATGGCTCCTGGTCGTGGTCGAGCCGGGCGAGGTGCTCGCCCTGCGTGCATCCGACGGGGCGTTGATGTGGCGCCGATCGATCGGCGCCCCTTCGCCCTATGCCGCGGTGCCCGGCGGCCGCAACGCGGTGTTCGTGTCGACATCCGACAGCCGCGTGGTCGCACTCGCGCTCGACACCGGCGCCCTGCTCTGGACGCGCGCGCTGCCCGGCGCCTTGAGCCCTCCAGCCGTCGCGAAAGACCGCGTGTTTGTCGGCTCGACCGACAACACCTTCTATGCGCTCGATCCCGCCACGGGGCGCGACCAGTGGAAGTGGCGCAACGGCGGCGACGTGATCGGGGCCGCCGTCGACGGCGACGTCGTCTATTTCGCCTCGCTCGACAACGTGATTCGGGCGGTCAATCGCGGCAACGGCAATCAGCGGTGGAGGAAGCCGACCGGCAGCCGGCCCGTGCTGCCGCCCCGCGCCTTCCGCGGCGTCGTCGTGCTGCCCGGCCTGATGCCGGCCATCTCGGTCTTCGTGGGCGAGACCGGGGCGTCGATGGGCGTCTACGCGCCGGCGGGCGCGCTCATCGGGCCGCCGCTCATCGACGCGGCCGTCAAGCCGTTCCAGGTGTCCTGCGTGACGATCACGCGCGAAGGGGTCGTGGAAGCGCTGCGTCCCGCGGCGATGATGTTTCGCGAGGCGGCGGCGACGCCTGTCGCCGCCCTGCCGGGTCGCGCGCTCACACGGGAACGCATGGAATAGCCATCGCCGCCCCGAGGCGCCGCACGCCCTCCCGGATGCGCTCCGGCGTCGGCGCCGAAAACGACAGCCTGATCCACTGGTGGCCCGTGCCGTCGACGTAGAAGGCGCTGCCGACGACGAAGACCACCCGCTGCTCGAGCGCCCGCGCGAGCAGGCTCTCATCCGAATACCCGTCGGCCAGTTCCGCCCAGAGGAAAAACCCGCCCTTCGGCCTGGTCCACCGTATCCGGTCCGCGAGCTGCCCGTGGAGCGCCTCCTCCATCGCGTCGCGCCGGGCACGATAAACCTGCCGGAGATGCGGCGCGAGCCGCTCGAGCACCCCGCGCGTGACCGCCTCGTGCACGATCCGCTGATCGAAGCTGCCCGTCATCAGATCCACCGACTGCTTCGCAGTTTCGAACCGCTCGATGAGCGAGGCGGGGGCGACCATCCAGCCGACGCGGAACCCCGGGGCGAGCGTCTTCGAAAACGTGCTGAGGTAGAGCACGCGCCCGGCGGCATCGTCGGCGCGCAGCGGACGAGTCCCGGCTTCCGAGGCCATGTCCTCGAAATACAACGCGCCGTAGGGATCGTCCTCGACAATCAGCACGTCGCGCCTCTCCGCCCATGCGAGCAGCTGCCCCCGCCGCGTCCCACTCAGCAGCACGCCCGTCGGATTCTGAAAATTCGGCACCAGATACAACAGGCGCACCCGGCGCCCCGCCTGCCGCTCGCGCAGACAGACGGCGTCAAGGTCCTCCAGATCGATGCCGTCCCCGTCCTGCCGGACGCCGGCCAGGCGCGCCTGCGCGTTCCTGAATGCCGAGATCGCGCCGGTGTAGGCGGGCAGCTCGACCAGCACGACGTCACCGGGCGTGACGAGCACGCGGCCCACCAGATCGATACCCTGCTGCGACCCGGACGTGATCGTGACCTGCTCGGCCGTGGCCGTGATGTGCCGCGCCGCCAGCGCGCCGACGATCGACTCGATCAGTGGTTCGTAGCCGCGCGTCGGTCCGTACTGCAGCACGCTGGGGTCCCGCCCCGAGAGCAGCCCGGCGGCGAGCTCCCGCAGCTCGTCCCACGGAAACGACAGCGGATCGGGATAGCCGGCGGCAAACGACACCATGTCGGGCGCACGCGCGCTGACCGTGCCCATGCGGCGGATGGCCGACTCGTGCAGGTGGCGGCCCGTCGGGGAGAGAAACCTCTCGTAGTCAGCCATCAGGGGTGCACCAGCGAACCGCCGGCGTGGCCAGCGACCGGAACCGATGAACCGGAACCCGAGGACCTGAACGCGTGCGCACCCGAGAACCCCCGGTACAGCTTGAGATAGGCGCCGATTGACGCCAGGCCCAGGTACTGGAACACGAGCCCGCGCAGCAGCCAGGCGAGCAGCTGCAGCGGCAGCGCGGCAAGCCCGAAGAACGGCACGAACGCCACGAGTCCAAGCGCGGCGGTCGCCAGGACCGACGCGCCGGTGGCCGCCAGGATGAGCGACAGCACCAGGAGGAAGATCGACGCGACGTGGCGCCGCTCGTGCCTGACGAACGCCGCGACGCGCCGGCCGCCGGCCGCCACGCCGCAGTCATCGGCCACGACCACGATCTGCACCAGCAGATAGAGAAGATTCACAACGGTGATCCACGCGACGAAGGCCACCGTGATGAGCGCCGTCGCGCTCCACCCCTCCCGCGGATCGCGGCTGATGACAGCCGCCAGATAGATGCCGCCGGACGCCAGGTACACGCCCATCAGCACGACGCCGAGCTGGGCGTACCGGGGAAACAGCGCCCGGGCCGAGGTGAGATAGCCGTCGACCGAGAACCGCGACGCGCGCGCGACGGCGCTCACATGGAGCGGCGGCTCCTCGATCGGCCCGGCGTCGCGGTCGCTCTGCACGAGCGTCGCGACCGTGGCCGCCTTGACGAGGAACACGAAGAACGACCCGCCGACCGAGACGACGCCAAGCGCCAGGAGGAAGGCCGTGAGCACGACGGGGCGGGCCGTCAGCGCCGTTGCCACCATCGCGAGCATTTCGCGCGACTCGAGCGAGATGATTGCGGTCGGATCGCTGCCGACGGCGAGCGCCACGAGGAAGACGCCGCCGATGAGCGGCGCCGCCAGCAGCAGCTTGTAGATCGAGTCGGCCGAGGACTGAATCAGCGTCACCGGCCAGTTGGCGGCCGCCAGCAGCGCGCCCCGTTTCAACGCGGCTTTGAGAATGGACCGGGACATCGGACTGTCCCATTTTAGTCTCTCGTCTTTGGTCTCTGGTCTTTGGCCAGTCCAGAGCCTCAAACCAGAGACCAGAGACGAAAGCCCAAAGACCTACAATTCCTCCCGTGCACCTTCCGGACCGTGCGTCGCCGGCGCCCCCGCTGCCGTGGCGCCGGCTGCTCCGACTCGCGGTGCTCGGCGCCGGCTGTGCGGTGCTGGCGTACCTGACCGGGCGCGCGGCCGAGATCGGCGTCCTCGGCGCCACTGATGCCGCCGCCCGCACCCGCGTCGAAACCACCGTGCGCACGTCGTTTGATGCCATGGCTCGCGAGCTCCGCCTGATGGCACTCGCGCTCGCCGATCCTGACAGCGTCGCGGCGGCCGCCGGCGGCGAGCCAACCGCCGCCCGCCGGCTGTTCGCCGCGGCGCGCACGGCGCTGGCCCAGGCGCGTGACGCCGATCGCGCCCTCACCGTCTATACCGCCGCCGGGCAGCCGCTCGCCTGGGAAGGCCGGCCGTCCGAGCTGCCTCCCGACCGGCTGCAGGGCGAGGAGGCCTGGTTCTTCACTCGAAGCGCGCTCGGGCTGCGGCTCGTCTACGTCGCGCCGGTCGTCGCCCCGGGTGGCGATCGCATCGGCACCGTCGCGGCGGAGCGCTCACTCGGTCCCGCCATCGCGGCACCGGCCAACGCCGACGTGCTGCGCTACCAGACCCGGATCGTTCCGGTGTCAATCGAGTTGCGATTCGAGGGGGCCAGCACCCGTCCGAGCGCGTCGGCCTTCGAGGTGCAGACGCCCTCGGGCGCCCGGCTCCTGACCGCCACGATCGACAGCGCCGACCTCACGCGGGCGCGCGATCGCTGGCGCCGAGGCGCCCGATCGCTGGCGCTCGTCATCCTTGCGCTCACCGCCATCCTGGGCTGCGGACCGCTGCTCGACTGGCGGCGCCGGCTCGCACGTCCCGCGCCGTACGCGGCCGCCGCGGCGCTGGTCGCGCTCGCGGTCGCCGGAAGCCGCACCGCCATGCGCGCGGCCGCGCCGGGCGACTGGCTGAATGCGTCGCTCTTTTCAGGTACCGAGTACGCCTCGCCCGTGCTGCGGCCGCTGCTCGGCTCCCCGTTCGACTTCCTGCTGACGGCTGTTGCCGCGAGCGGCCTCGTCGCGCTGCTCCTGTACGCGATCGAGGCGTGGCGCCTGGCGTCGCGCCACCACCGGTGGCGCGTCGAGGGCGCGGCGCCGATTGCGCTCTTTGCTCTCACGCAGCTCGCCGCCGGGTCGGGAGTGGCGCTGACGCTCGCGGCGTACCGCGCCTTCCTGCGGGACACCGTGGCCCACACGACACTCAATCTGCTCCACTACTCCATCCACCCCTGGAGCACATCGCGCCTGGCGCTGCAGGTGGGGCTCATCGTCTGGCACGCCATAGCGCTCGGCGCCGGCGTGCTCCTGTTTCGGGCCGCGCGCGTCCCCTGGTCCGTCCCGCCTCCCGGGTGGCGGCTGCGCGCCGCCACGCTCGGGTGCTGGGCGCTCCCGCTGCTCGTCTGGCAGTCTGCGTCCGGCGTGCAACCGGCGCAGCGATTGCCGCTGCCCATCGCGCTCGCGGCGGTCGTCGTGCTCGCCACCTCCGCCACGCGGGTCGGGATGCGCTACCGCCGGGGCTCGCAGGCGTTCCGGCTCGCGATGATGACGGTCGGGCTCATGCTGCCGGCCCTCGCCTTCTATCCTTCGATGTTTGACCTGGCGCGCACGGCCAAAGCCCAGCTGGTCGAGACCCGGTTCGCTCCCGAGGCGATCAACCACCGTCAGACCATCCAGCGGCTGCTGCGCGACAGCCTCGACCAGATCGATCGATTTCCAGACATGGCCGACCTCGTCGCTGCGCCGCCGACCCCTGCCGGCGGCGAATCGCCGACCGACCGGGCGTTTCAGGTCTGGCGTGTGTCGTCGCTCGCCGTCTACCCCATCACGTCGTCAGTTGAACTGTTCGGCCGCGACGGTTTTCTCATCAGCCGCTTTGCGTTCAATCTCCCCGACGATCTCACCGCGGTGCCGCGGTCCGACGAGCTGGAGTGCGGGTGGGGTGTGTTCGAGGAAGTCTCGCCGTTCTTTGCCGAGGAGCGGCGCATCCTGCACGCGGGCCGGGCCTTGTGCGACGCGCAGGGCCGGCCGGCCGGTTCGATCATCGTGCACGCGATGCTCGACTACGCCAATCTGCCCTTCATCGTCTCGCAGAACCCGTACGTCGAGCTGATGCGTCCCTCCGATCGCGTCCTGGGGGAGGCCGTCTCGGGCCAGGACGTCGAGTTCGCGGTCTACGGCTGGAGCCGGACCCCGCAGTACGCCTCCGGCGTCACCGCATGGCCGCTCGACGATGACGTGTTCGCGCGCGTGCAGGGGTCGCGCGGACCGCTCTGGACGGAGCTGCAGCGGGCCGGCACGCGGTACGCCGTGTACCTCCTGAACGACCGGGGCGGCATCTACGCGCTGGGGTTTCCCGACGCCTCACTGCTCGACCATCTCGTCAACCTCGCCGAGATCGCGGTGCTGGCGTTCGGCACCTATCTCCTGCTGCTGGCGGCGACCGCCCTCTTCGGCCTCGTCAGCCGCCGCGGCACGACGGCGCGCGCGCTGCTCCGCGAGATTCGTGCCAGTTTTTATCGCAAGCTGCTGCTGGCGTTCATCGCCGCGACCGTCGTACCCGTCGCGGCACTGGCGCTCGCCACGCGCACCTACGTAGCCGACCAGATGCGCGCCAACGTCGAGCAGGAGGCGCTTCGCACCGCCGCGGCCGCCCGCCGCGTCGTCGAGGATCTGGCCGCGCCTCGCGCCTCCGCCGAGGGCCTCGCCATCGACGACAACCTGATGGTCTGGGTCAGCCGTCTCATCGATCAGGACGTGAACATCTTCGTCGGGCCCCGCCTCACGGCGACGAGCGAGCGGAACCTGTTTGCCTCCGGCCTGCTCCCGACGCGCACGCCGGCCGACGTCTACCGCGCGCTGCAGCTGCAGAACGACGCCGCGACGGTGGTCCGCGAGCAGATCGGCGCCTTCGACTACCTCGTCGCCGGCACCTCGACGACGACCGGACAGCTGGCCGCGATGCTGACGGTGCCCCTCACGTCGCGCGAACTCCAGATCGAGGGCCAAATCGACACGCTCGATCGGCGGGTGCTGCTCGGCGCCCTCCTCTTCGTCTTCGCGGGCGCCGTCATCGGCTACTGGCTCGCCGAGCGGATCGCCGATCCCGTCAACCAGCTGACGCGGGCGACCCGCCGGATCGCCCGCGGCGACCTCGACGCCCGCATCGTCGCGCGCTCGTCCGACGAGCTGCGCCGGCTGGTGCACGACTTCAACCGGATGGCGGCCGAGCTGCAGCGGCAGCGCAAGGCGCTGGAGCGGACCCACCGCCTCGAAGCGTGGGCGGAGATGGCCCGGCAGGTGGCGCACGAGATCAAGAACCCCCTCACCCCGATCCAGCTCAACGCGGAGCACCTGCGCCGCGTGCACGCCGACCGCGGCGGCCCGCTCGGCCCGGTGCTCGACGAATGCGTCGATACGATCCTCGCCCAGGTGCGGCTGCTGCGACAGATCGCGTCGGAGTTCTCGAGCTTTGCGTCGGCGCCCGCGGCGCGCCCCGCGCCGGTGGCCGTCCCGGATCTGGTGCGTGACGCGATCGACCCGTACCGGCGGGGGCTCGAAGGCCGGATTCGCGTCGTGGTCGACGTGCCGACCGATGTGCCGCCGGCCTACATCGATCGCACGCTGGTGGCACGCGCGCTCACCAACGTCGTCGAGAACGCGCTGCACGCCATGCCGGGCGAGGGCACCCTCACCATCGGCGCCCGCGCGGACGACTCCGCCGTCCGCATCCGCGTCAGCGACACCGGCGTCGGGATGGACGAGGAGGCGCTGGCGCGCGCCTTCGAGCCGTATTTCTCCACCAAGACAACCGGCACCGGTCTCGGTCTGCCGATCGCGAAGCGGAACATCGAACTCTGCGGCGGGACGATTGCGATCGACAGCGCGCGGGATCGGGGCACGACGGTGGAGGTCAGCCTGCCGGCCGCCTCACGCGCGGGCTGACGCCTGCGCGTTACAGCGCGTGTGTGTCCGTCGCGGCGACGTGGTCGGCGGGCTCGCCGTGGTCACGGCGCCTCCGGAGGCGGTGCCAGATCAGTTCCACGAACGCGGAGGTGAGATAGCCGTACGCGAGCACGACCAGTACGGTCTGCGGGTGCGCCGCCAGCAGCGCCAGGAAGACCGCAATGAGCACCAGCACCGGGTAGCGGCGGCGCACGGCGAAGTCGAGGTTCTTGAAGCTGCGGAACCGGATCGTGCTCACCATCAGGAGCGCCGGGAGAATCACCATCGCGAGCACCGGCAGCGCTTCCGTGTTGGTCTGGAACCCCCACGGAATTGCAAACACGGTTGCCGCCGGCACGCCGGCCGCCGCCGGGCTCGGCATCCCCACGAAGTACCGCTTGTCGAGCGACCCCGACTGAATATTGAACCGTGCCAGCCGCGTCGCCGCCGCCGCGACAAAGATGAACCCGGCCGCCCAGCCGAGCCGTCCGAGCGGCTGGAGGCCCCAGGAGAACGAGAGGATAGCCGGGGCCACGCCGAACGAGATGATGTCGGCCAGCGAGTCGAGCTCGAGGCCGAACGCGCTCGTCGTGCCGGTCATGCGCGCGATGCGGCCGTCCAGCATGTCCACGACGATCGCCAGGCCGATGAAGGGCGCGGCGGTCGCGAACTCGCCCCGCATCGCATAGACGATGCAGGCGTACCCGCAGAACATGTTCGCGAGGGTAAACAGGCTCGGCAGCAGATAGACGCCGCGGCGCAGGCGGCGCTGCGACACGTCGGTGCGCCGGCGGAACGGCCTCAGAATCCGCATCCGCGAGCGCGGCAGGTCGTGCGCGTCCATCATGGCTGCTCCAGTACTGCGATCACCGTGACCGCGCCGGCCACCCGGTCGCCGACGGCGACCGCGATGCGCGCCGTGGCAGGCACGAGGACGTCCATGCGCGATCCGAACTTCATCACGCCGAACCGGTCACCCGCATGCACGACCGCCCCTTCCGCGGTCCGGCACACAATCCGCCGCGCCAGAATGCCCACGACCTGACGGACCACGATCGCCTGTCCGTCGTGGTCAATCCACACCTCAGTGTACTCGTTGAGGTCCCCGGCATCCGCCCGGTACGCAGGCAGGAAACGGCCGGGATGATACCGCACTTTGAGAACCCGTCCGGCGACGGGCATCCGGTTGACGTGGACGTCGGTCGGCGAGAGGAAGATGCTGACCTGGCGCCACTCGGCGTCCGGGAACCCGCGCACGGTCGGGAGGCCCGCCACGAGCACGCGGCCGTCCGCCGGTGCCAGTACCGCACCGGCCAGCTGCGTCACCGCGCGATCCGGGTCGCGGAAGAACGCGAGGAAGACGGCCGCCAGGATGAGGCCCGCGGCGCCCAACGCGGAATGGACGGTCCAGCCGGCCAGCGCGCCGAGCGCCAGGGCGCCGCCGACGAACGGCCAGGCTGCCGGATCGATCCGCATGGGGGGCACACTACATCACGTCACAGGTCACAAGATTCAAGTCACAAGCAAAGCCGTGTGACCGAAGCCGTGTGACGTGCGACAGGCTACGACGAGCGCCCGTTCGCGTACTCGCGCGCGATGGCTTCCATCTGATCCTTCAGCGCAAGCTTGCGTTTCTTGATGGTCGCTTCTTCGAGTTGTTCTGTGGAGGACAGGTAGTACTTGCCGGAGAGTTCGTGCAGGCGGTGGTCCAACTGGTGGTGCTGTTCGACCAGCTGGCGGTAGTGGTCGTTGCTGTGCAGCAACAGATGTTTGACGTCCTGCGCTTCCGCTGCATTCATAGGCCGCCCCTCCTTCCTGAAGACAATCTTCCTGAAGACAATGCAGTCATCGCGTCACGACTCAAGGGCACGATAGCACAGTCGACAACGCGGAGCTATCCCCCGCCGACCGGATCGTCGTCCCGCCAGAGAATCAGCGCGTCCTCGACCGGCGCGGTGTAGTAATGCCGCCGGACCCCGGCGACGCGGAATCCCAGCCGTTCGTAGAGCCGGCGTGCCCCCTCGTTCGAGGCGCGCACCTCGAGCGTCGCCCGCCGGGCGCCGAGCCGGCGGCCCTCGGCGAACACCTGCCGCAGAAGCGACGTCCCGATACCCTGACCGCGCCGCTCGGGGCGGAGCGCGATGTTGTTGATATGAATCTCGTCGAACACCAGCCAGAACGCGCAGAATCCCGCGACCCGCTCCTGGTCGGTTCGGACGAGCAGGATGTGACACATCGAGCGGTTCTGGAGCTCCCAGTCGTACATCTCCCTCGTCCACGGGTTGGTGAACGATTCCGACTCCACCTCGAGCACCCCCTCGAGGTCGTGCGCATCGGTCAGCGGCTCGATCCAGTAGCGAATCACGGCCGTCACGATCGATCCCGGGCCCGTTCGGCATCCGGCCGCCGGACGTACAAAGGCCGGATTGCGTGCGGCGGCGGCCGCAGGCCGCTGTCGGCGGCCTCCGCGGCCATTTCTGCCATCGCGCCTGCCAGCAGCGGGGCCACCGGATCGGTGAACCGCGCGCGGCCGCCGAGCGCCGCGCGAATCGACGCTTCGTGGAGCACGGCGCCGTCGCCGGTGAACACGGTCGGGCCACCGGCGAACTGCCGCAGCAGGTGGTCGGGGGCAGCCACCGTCGGTTCCCCGATCTGCCGCCGGCCCTCGTACAGCGCGGCGAACACTTCCCCCCGCCAGGCATCCACCCAGGTCGCCGTGGGCACCTGCTCCCGCAGCGACCCGGACGCCATCTTCGCCAGGGCATCGAAGGCCGACACGCCGACGAGCGGACGCTGGAAGGCCACGGCCAGCCCCTGCATCGTGGCAATGCCGACACGCAGGCCGGTGAACGATCCTGGGCCGGTGCCGACGGCAAAGATGTCGATCTCGTCGAGCCGCAACCGCTCGCGATCGAGCAACGCCGCGAGCTCGCCAGGCAGGCGGCTGGCCTGCGGCCGCAACGTGTCGCTCGCCTGCTCGCGCACGACGCGCCCGTCGCGCATGACGGCGCAGCTGCCGGCGGTCGTGGTGGTGTCGAGCGCGAGAATCAGCATCGAGCTGACAGATAATAACCACGAAGCGCACGAAGGTCTCGAAGACCCCGCGATCCTCGGGCCTTCCTGGTTCGGCCCATGTCTGCAGCCCCAACCGTCACCCCGGCGATGCGTCAGTACCTCGACGCCAAGCGTCAGCACCGTGACGCCATCGTCTTCTTCCGGATGGGCGACTTCTACGAGATGTTCTACGAGGACGCGCTCGTGGCGGCGCGGGCGCTCGACCTCACGCTCACTTCGCGCTCCAGGGATGCGGGCGGCGGCGCGATCCCGATGTGCGGCGTGCCCTTTCACGCCGTCGACGGATATCTGGCCCGACTCGTCACCAAGGGCTTCCGGGTGGCGATCTGCGAGCAGGTCGAAGATCCCAGGAAGGCGAAGGGCCTCGTCAGGCGGGAAGTCGTGCGGGTCGTCTCGCCGGGCACGCTGACCGACGCGGCGTATCTCTCGGCGCGCGAGCCCGCCTATCTCATGGCGATTGTCAGCCAGCCGCCGCCGCCAGAGGGCGGGCAGGCCGCGACCGGCCGGCGCGGAGAGGAAGTGTTCGGCGTCGCGCTCATCGACGTCTCGACGGGTGAGTTCACCGCCGCCGAATTCACCGGCCGCGACGGAGTGCAGGCGCTGGCCGACGAGATCGCCGTCCTGCGGCCGCGTGAAATCGTCGTCCCGGATTCGTCGGACGCGCCGCCGACCGGCACCGGCCCCGACGGCCAGGACGACCCGCTTCAGGACGTGGCCCGCCTGCAGATCCCGATCACGACTGCCGAGCCGTGGACGTTCGAAACCGAGGCCGCGCGGCGTGCGCTCCTCGAGCAGCTGCACGCGCACGGGCTCGAGGGCTTTGGTCTCACCGGACGGCCCGCGGCGGTCCGGGCGGCGGGCGGGCTCATCACCCACCTGCGCGGCACGCAGAAGGCCGACCTCGCCCACGTCCGCGCGATTACGTACAAGACCGCGGCCGACGCGCTCGTCATCGATCCGATCACCCTGAAGCATCTCGAACTGGTCGCGGGCAGCGACGGCACCGCCGCCGGCTCGTTGCTGCAGGAGATCGACCGGACGGTGACGTCGATGGGCGGCCGGCTGCTGCGCGCCTGGCTGCTGCGGCCCCTCCGCACCCTGGAACCGATCCGAGACCGCCTCGACGCCGTGGAAGACCTCGCCTTCCGCGCCACCGATCGGGGCAAGTTCCGCGAGGTGCTCAAGGGGGTCCACGACCTCGAGCGGCTCCTCGCGCGCGTGGCGCTGGGGACCGCGGGGCCGCGCGACATCGTGGCGCTGCGCCACTCGCTCGACGCCGTTCCGCGCGTCCGCGGCGCCCTCGCCGACGTGCAGGCGCCCCTGCTCCGCAGCCGCCTCGCCGAGCTCGACGACCTCCCGGACGTGCGCGACCGCATCGAGCGCACCCTGATCGAGGAGCCACCCGCCTTCGCCCGCGACGGCGGGTTCACGCGCGACGGGGTCGACACCGAGCTCGACGAGCTGAAGGCCATCAGCCGCTCCGGGCGGCAGGTCATCGCCGACATGGAGGAGCGGGAACGCGCCCGCACCGGCATCGCGTCGCTCAAAGTCCGCTTCAACCGGGTGTTCGGCTACTACATCGAAATCTCGAAGTCGAACCTCCACCGCCGGGGCCGGCTCGGCCTCCTCAAACAGTTCGAGCTGATGCACCCGCCCACAGATCGACTTGGCCAGGGCGCGGGCTTTCGCTCGACCCCGAGCATCCAGTTCTCC
>JACQZV010000091.1 GCA_016213695.1 Acidobacteriota bacterium
AGCGCCGACTCGAACGCCGCCAGGAGGCTGGCGCCCGCGCGCAGCGATCCGACCATGAGGTAAATCGCCGCTGCCAGCTGCGCTTCGATCGCCGCCGCCTGCTGTTCCCCGCGATAGTCTTCGACCAGGTGGGCCAGCACAGCGAAGAGACATCCGAACGCCGCGGCCACGACCACGGGCAACCCGACGAGCAGCCAGAGCGCCGCGGCGGTGAGGACCCCGGTGGCCGGCACGGCGACGCGGTAGCGCGGCGGGAATGGCTGGATGGCCCGCCGCGGCTCCTCGCGAACGGGCGCAGCGTCCGCGATCGACAGCAGATCCGCCAGCCGCGCGTCGGCGAGGCGCCGGACACGATGCCCGTGCCAGAGCACGATGACGCCGGTCGCGAGCAGACCGACCAGCAGAGCCGCGGTCACAGGTCGGCCTCCTCGGTCCGCTGAAACAGGGCCGCCGGAACCTGAATGCCTTCCTCCCGCAGTTCGTCGACCATGCGGGGAATGACGCCGGTGCCCGTGAAATGGCCCACGACGCGACGGCCCTGCTTGCCGCGCCGGCGGAAGGCAAACAGCTCCTGCATCTGCGGCGTCAGCCCTTCGAGTCCCGTGATTTCGGCGACCGATTCAATCCGCCGCACGCCGTCGTCGTACCGGCGGACGTGCACGAGCAGGTGAATCGCCGACACGATCTGCTCCCGCACGGCTCGAGACGGCAGCTCGATTCCAGCCATAAGAACCATCGTTTCGAGCCGCGACAACGCATCCCGCGTGGAGTTCGCGTGGATGGTGCCGATACCGCCGTCGTGACCGGTGTTGAGCGCCTGCAGCATGTCGAGCGCTTCGGCGCCCCGGACCTCGCCGACGATGATGCGGTCCGGACGCATGCGCAGGGCGTTGACCAGCAGGTCGCGCGCGCTGATCCGGCCGCGCCCTTCGATGTTGATGGGCCGCGTCTCCATGCGGACGACATGCTCCTGGTCCAGGCTCAGTTCGGCGGTGTCCTCGATCGTCACGATGCGCTCGGTCTCGGGAATCGCTTCGGCGAGCACGCCCAGCAGCGTCGATTTGCCCGCGCCCGTGCCGCCGGAAATCAGAATGTTCTTCCTGGCGCGCACCGCAATCACCAGAAACTCCAGGATCTCCGGCGAGAACGTCCCGATGTTCAGCAGATCGTCACGCCGCAGCCGGCGCCGGCCGAAGCGGCGAATCGAGAGCGTCGGGCCGTCGATGGTCACCGGCGGGAGCGTCGCGTTGACGCGGCTGCCGTCGGGCAGCCGCAGGTCGGCCATCGGGGACGCCGTGTCGATCCGGCGGCCCACGCGCGCCGCGATGCGCTCGATCACACGGACGATATGTTCCGCGTCACGGAAACGGACGGCCGTGCGTTCGAGGCGGCCGAAGCGCTCCACGTACACCTGGTCCGGCGCATTCACCAGGATGTCGCTGACGGCGGGATCGGCCAGGAGCGGCGCGAGCGGACCCATGCCGATGGTTTCATCGGTGAGCTCCTCCGCGAGCCGCACCCGCTCGGCGTCATTGAGGGCGATGTCTTCCGAGGCAATCGCCCGCGCCGCAAAATCCTGCACCGCGGCGGCCACGTCGGCGCCGTCGTTCTCGAGCAGCCCGCGCTCCCCGATTTCGTCGAGCAGCCGCTCCTGGAGCGCGGCTTTGACCGCCAGGTAATCGGTCCGCGCGGGCCTGGCCGCCTTGACAGCGCCGTCCGCGTCCTCGCCGGCCACGCGGCCCGCCCTGGCCGCGACGGTCTTGAGCCGGGCGGCGGCATCGTTCGAGAAACGCGGGAGCCGGCGCCGATCGATCTCGCTCATGTCCCCCCCTGATCGGCCGCCTGCCGCCGCGCCATCGACGGCTGCAGCGGAAGATCCCTCGGGGTGTCCACCGCCCACACATCGAGATCCTGCACGAGCTGGTTGACGGTCCGCCCGAAACGCTCCCATCGCCGCGCGTGCACGACATGGGGCACGCCCGTGTTCATCGACGCCAGCACCCGGCGTTCGTAGGGCACCACGTAGTCGATCGTACGCTGCAGCCGGTTCGCGATATCGGCCGGCTGGAGGTTGCCGAGAAACGGCTTGTAGTTGTAGTTCAGCACGAGCCGCTGGCGCGACGCGGACAGGCCGAGCCCCTCGAGCACGGGCAGCAGGCGGGCGATACCGGCCACGCCCGGCGCCAGCCCCTGCACCACCACGAGCGCCACGTCGGCCACGTCGAGAATCGTCATCAGAACGCTGTCGAGCATCGGAAACGTGTCGACGACGACGTACTTGAACGACCGGCGCGCCATGTTGATGATGCGCGAGATGGCCTCGTCGTCCACTTCGGCGCCCTCGAGCGCATCGGTGGGCGCCGCGAGCAGCCGGAGGCCCGTGCCGTGCCTGAGCGTGAGGTGGCGAAGCAGCGTCTTGTCCAGCCGATCCCGCTCGCGCACGGCGTCGACAATGCTGGTGGTCGGCTTCAGGTCGAGCAGCATCGCGCAGGCGCCAATCTGCAGCGACGCATCGATGAGCAGCACGTCGTCGGGGTGGCGGAGCGCCAGCCCGCAGGCGACGTTGACCGAGAGCGTCGACTTGCCGACGCCACCCTTGTTGCTGAGAAAGGCGGCGACCCGCCCCTGCGCCGCCGGCGCGGACGCGGGCGCGCGCGCCAGCAGGCGGTCGAGCACCGCGCGCAGCTCCGGGGCCGACAGCGGCCGGCGCAGGAAGTCGCGCACGTGCGCCCGGAGAAGCTCGATGATCGTGGCCCCCTCCGACTGGCCGTGGTCGATCCGATCGGGGGTGAAGGTGCCGGCGATATCATCAGCCGGAGCCTTCGCCTGGAGAACCTAGGCTAGGCCGGCGATCTCGTCCACGCCGCGATCGATGTCGATGAGGATCAGGTTCGGCTGGCGGCGCCGGGCGACGTCGACCGCGTCATGGTACGTCTCCGCAAAGAACAGCGTGGCCTGCCGATCCGGCACGCGGGAGAGGGCGCTGCGGCATTCCTCCTCGAGCGCGCGCTCGGCGCCCACGATCAGCACACTCAGTTTCTTGTCGGCGTCGGACGATGAAACGGGCCACATAATCGCGCGCTCACCGCGCCAGCGCCGCGACAAGGACCGGGCCGTAGTTGATGCGGCCGACACCGCGGGCGCGATGCTTGTCGAGGAGCTCGCGCACCGCGGCAGGCGCGGACCCGATCGGCAGCGGCAGCGCGCGGGCCAGACTGGCGCTGGCGTTGGAGTCGGCCACCTGCGAGACCGCGCGCGTGATGGTCGCGGCAAACGCCGCCGCGGGGTTGGCGGGACAGGCCGCCACCCGCGTGTAGGTGACGCGCGCGAAGCCGATGATGCGGGGGCCACCCGCCGCCATCACCGAGTAGACAGGACCGTACTGGCCCGCGACCGACGCCGCGCCCGCACAGGTGGCCGCGACCGCCGGCGGCAGCGCCGCGCCGACCGTGCTGATCGCGAGCGGCGCCGCGACGAATCGGCCGACAATCGCGTTGGTCGCGCACGCGGCCGTGCCGGCGCCGGTCCGCGTGATGACGCCCGTCGCAGGGGCGATCGACACGGTGATGGTGACCGCGGCGCCGCTTCCGGGCGCCACCGGACCGTTGGCCGCGCCGACGCACGTGTCGAGGAGCGCGAACCGCGTCACACCCGGCTGCGCAGGACTGGTCTGCGGAAGGCCCACGTGCATCGCCGGACGGATCGCGGCAATCGCGGTCGCACGCACGGTCAGACCGTCGCGCTGGACCGAAAAATCCGATGTCGGATCGTCGCCGTGAATCCCGGCGGCCTTGCCAAACGTCAGCGGCAGCGACGGACCGCTCGAGCCGACCGCGTCTTCGGTCTGGCCGGGCAGATCCTGAAAATCATTCGACCGCCGCAGGCGCACGAGAAACGCGCTGTCGTCCACGCCCGCGAGCGACCCCGTGCCGCCGAGCGGCCAGGGATTCGGCGGCGTGTCGTCAGGCGCCGGACATTCGCTGAGCGCGACGGGACCCGCCGGAGACGCCGCGTTCGGGTTGAAATCGTTTCTGGCGTACGCGCCGGTCCCACGCTGCGGTTCGGTGCAGACGATGTCCTGGAGTTCGTATTCGCCGCCCTCAGAGGGAACCGGATCGGCCGTGTAGCAGAATCGCCCGCTGACCATGTCGCCGTGCACCTGGTTCTGCGGCTGATTGAGCTGCAGGTCCGGTCTGTACACGTGGGTCTCGGGCACGCTGAGGGTCTGGAGCGCGTGGACGCTCGTGACGCCGTCGGTCACGCTGACGACGGGACCCGCCCCGAACTGATAGTCGGGATCCCCGCCCGCCGCGTCGAAGTTGTCGTCAAACGTCCAGCGGACCATCCGGTTGGCCGCGGCGCGCCGGACGCAGTCGCTCGCGAACGCGACAGGCTGACCCGTGGCAGGGTTCCGCACGGCGTCCCGCTTCCGGAGTCCCTCGAGCGCCGCAGTGTCGGCGGCCGTCTGCATCTGGCTCTGGGTCAGTCTCGCATACCCGATGTCGATGACGAGCGAGAGGATCCCGCAGAGGGCGAACACGAGCAGCGCGACCTGCACCAGCACGTCAGGGTCTCGGCACGGCGGTCAGCGACCGCTTCTGCCCCATGATCGTTTCGACCACCTTGAACTGGTCCTGCGCATCGTCGGAGAAGCGCGAGTCGCCGTCGGTGGCGCCGCTGCCGGTCACGAAGGGACTGAAGGGGCGCAGATCGGGTGTCGTGCTGTTCACCGGGTCGTCCGGCCGGCCCGACCGTGGAATGCTCGTGAGCCGCGCCTCAACCGCCATCGCTTCGGTCAGGAGGGCGACCTCGTCCGGATCGATCGCGATGACCGCTTCCTGGACCGGGCGCGTCCGCGTGGCGCTCCCCTCGGTGACCGACGTCTGAAAGGTCGGCACGCCGCGCGTCGTCATCGGCGCCACGATGACGGCGTTCTGGACGATCACGCGGACGGTGGCCTGCTTGTCCCAATTCGACAGCCGCGCCTGCAGCGCCACCTCCTGGCTGTACGGTCCGGCGAGGTTGAAGGATTGACCGCCGCCGCCACTGGCGTTAATCGGCATGGTGGCCATGATGTCGAATCGATCGCCCGGATGCAGTCCGTACAAGCCATCGACCTTGTCCGCCGAGATCCGGATGGCTCGCTTGCCCGCCGGGATGCCGGCCACGATGCCTTCGCGTGTCCCCCTGGGGAGAAAGTCCGCCTCGGTGAAGACGTACCCCGGCGCCTTGTCAGACTCGAGGACGCGCCCGATGATGTCGCCGATGTTGACCAGCATTTCCCTGGTGACGGCGGCCGGCGGCAGATAGATCACCGCCAGCCGGTTGTTCCGCGGGTCCCACAGGTGATCGCGGCGCACCCGGGCGTACGCGGGTATCGCCGCGGCGGGCGTCGGCACCGCGATCAACCCGGCGGTGGACGGTTCCCTGGATCCGAAGATGGACGGAGTGATCAGGCCCGCCATGGCCGCGACGACGACGATCACGGCCGCAGCGGCGACCAGCGCGATCGCCGGCGCCGACATCGACATGCTGCCCGGGCGGCGCGGAGCGACCGGGCTCATTCGACGGCCTCACGCCGATCAACCGTCATTCGACGGCCTCGCGCCGATCAACAGTCATTCAACTGCCTCGCGCCGATAAATGGCCTGCACCGAAATCAACTTTCGAAACGGCCGCACGGTCCTGCCCGCCAGGGCGAGCTGCCGGCCCAGCCCGAACGGACCGGCGTACGGACCGACCGCTCCGTCGTCGATCGGCGCGCCGGGCGCCGTGTTGGTCTGCTGGACCCCGCCGTCTTCCGCGAGGATGACGTTCGCGATGTTGGGCGGAATCGGATCGCTATCTGTCGGCGGCGACGGTTGAAAGCCGCTCAAGGTCGCGGCCTGATAGGGGTAGTTCATCCGCACGGCGGCAAGCCCGCGATCGGGAAGCGGATCGGCATCGAGCGGTCCGCATTCATCCTGGCTGGCCAGATAGATGAGGCTGAAGGGCCCTCTCAACGGGCACTCCGCATCCTGCGCCGATCGGATCTCTTCGAGGACCGGCACCCAGGTAATGGATTCGACGCCGCCCGCGTCGCGCGAGTTCACGAGCGGAATGCCGACGGTCAGCCCGGTCGGGGCGGCCGCGCCGTTGGGACCAACCGCGCTGCACGCGGCGCCGGTGTCGTCGCTGAGCAGCGCGCCCGCGTAGCGCAACAGGTTCGGTCGTGACGGCTCGGTGATCATGAGCGTCCGTACCGCGCGATTCACGACCGGCATGGCGGCAAAGTACCCGTCCGGATCCGGAGCCACCGCCGGGTCGTCGAGATTCACGACCAGGCAGGCCGGATCGAACACGCGTCCCTTCAGGTCGACGAGACAGCCGGCGTCGGAGGCCGCGTCGCAGGACAGGGCGTAGTCGAACGTCGCGTCGGCCCTGACGGGGGCGAGGGCCAGCTCTCTGGCGGCCACGCGCGCGACGTCCTGCAGGGCGTTGGCGTCGAACATCAGCCGCCCGAACTCGATGGTGCCTGCGAGCAGCAGGTACAACACCACCGACACGAGCGCGAATTCGACGAGCGCGCCCCCGCGTTCACCCATGACGAAACTGCGGGTTACCGGTTTTTCGTTTCCAGAACGAGCGACGAGAGCGATCCGTCCCCGCCCACGTTGTCGCCCAGGCGACGCTGCCCGTTCGACTGCGTGATGGCGTTGACATCGAGGCCGATGCCGGTCGCGGAATTCCCCTCGTCGAAGCCGGGTGCGTTGGGCGAGGTCTCGATGATCTTGCCGCTCACGATCGGCGCGTTGGAATCGGTATGGGCGCCCGGCAGGATGGCGGCGGCGGTCGCCAGCATGTCGGTAACCTTGTTGCCGAAGATCGACACCGCCGCAGCCCCGATCAGGGCCACGCCCGCGATGATGAGTGCGTATTCAACCAGCGCCGCCCCTCTTTCGCTCCGCCGCAGCAGTCGCGCGACTTTCACCATTACGTCCTCCTGTTTCACGTGCGTGTTACGGCCTGGGCTTCCCGGCCATGACCGACCGGAGCATCTCGTCGCGGCCCGGAAATGTCCACATGGCGACGTCGGGAACGGGTGTCCGGAGAATAGCCGGGTTTACCACGACGATCAACTCGGTGTCCTGGTCGTTCCGGTTGAACCCCTGGAAGAGCCTCCCGAGAATCGGCACGCCCCGCAACCCCGGGGTGGACGCCGTATTCGTCGAGGTGCTGTTCGACAGGAGGCCGCCGATGAGCAGGGCCTGGCCATCCTGGAGCCTGGAGCTCGTCCGCAACGCGCGGGTCTGGAACGCCGTGGTGGCGACGGCGGCGCCGGTCGACTGGCGAATCGCGTCGGTGAGGACGGCGTCCGGCGTCACGACAAGCGGCTGGACGTCGAGCGTGATCGTGTCGTCCTCGCCCACGAGCGGCCGGATTTGCAGCTGGACGCCGAACGGCACGAATTCGACCGAGCTGAACACACCGGGCGTCGGCTGGGCGGCGCCGGGGGCGCCGGCCGCGGCGGCGGTGCCGAATGCCGGAGCAAACGCCGTGGGGACCGGCACTTCTCCGCCGATCTGCACCTGCGCGAGCTCGCCGGACAGGACCGTGAGCGACGGCGACGACAGGCTCTGCGCGATCCCCTCGCGCTCGAGCAGCGTCAACGCCGAGTCAATCGCGGCATGCCCGCCCGAGTACTGCAGCTCGTTCGACAGTCCGCCGGTGAGAAACGAGAGCACATTCTGAATGGCCGCGCCGCCGCTCCCGACCCGCGCGGCCTGGTCGCCCTGGACCTGCGTGGCCGACTGTGCGGGGTTGAGCGACGGCTGGCGGAAGTCTGACGTCACCACCGCTGAACTGGGGTTGAACGAGCGCAGCTTCGTCCGGTTCACCTCGACCAGGCGGATATCGACGCGAACCTGCGGCAGATCGACGACCTCGATAAACGACAGGATCCGGCCGCCGGCCGCCTGGATGGCCTTGGCGCGTCCGAGGTTGGTCCGCACTTCGTTGGTCAGGCGGTTTCCCCGCGCCCCTCCGAACAGCGACGACGTCGCGCCGCCGCCGAGCTGGGTCTGCGTCGATTGCGTCTGCATCTGCCCGGCGAGCCCGCCCGCCTCGTCGGCGACGACACGGATATCGGTATCCGCCAGGGTCTGGCCGGCGAAGAGCTGCGCCGACAGTACGAGCACGCGCATCAGGGCTGTCTGGTTCGGGACGCGTCCCTCGAGCACGAGCGTGTCCGCGGAGTCGTCTCGAACGTCGCCGTGCAGCACGCGGCGAACCGTCACGTCCTGGCCGCCAATCGCTCGAACCGCGTCGCGGATCTTCTCTTCGGGCAGCGCCGGCAGCGTGTCGAGCTGGAGGAGGTTGATCACGGCGCCCGATGTCTGGATCGCGCCCTGGAGTTGCGACCGCGGCGCCGGCGGAGCCGCCGCGGCCGGCTGCGCGGCGCCACCGGGCGCGGCCGCGCCGGGATCCTGCGGGGCGGTCGCCAGCAGCGGCTGCACGGCCCCGCGCCCGTTGTTGCCGGCCTCGAGATAATTGCGCGCGATTGCTTCGGCCGTCATCGACGCCGTCAGATCCGGCACCGCGCCGGTCAGCACGAGCGCATCGCGATCGGGGGCGCTCTCGACCTCGATCGACGGATGCACGCGCTTGAGCGCGCGCCCGAGCACCGACAGGTCGCGCTCGACCGAAAACGGGAATTCGGTGGACGTGCCGTTTGCGAACCACACGATGAGCGTGGTCCTGCCCGTTTCGCGGCCCAGCACGAGCACCTCGCGGCTGGTGATGAGCTCCGCCGTCAGGATTTCAGTGTCGGCAACCGCAAGGCGCTGAATGTCCTGCGTGAACGGCAGGCGCCGGTACTGCGACCTGATGACGACGTTCGGCGCGGGCGGCGCGAGCTGGCGCGCGGACGCCACCCCTGGCGCGGCGTGGAGCGCGAGACATGCCAGCGCGGTGATGCCGGCCGTCCGGGAGGATGCTGCAAGTGTCATGAAGCCAGGCGAATGAACTGTTTGGCGAGCCCCGCGGATTATAAGTCGCTGCGCCTCGACAAAGCGTTCCATTGCCGGCCCAGGGGGCGTCTCAAAAAGTGAACGGCCGACACGGCCGGCACGGCCGATTTCAGGCCTGATTTCGGTGCCTCAGCCGGGTACGCGCCTTGCTCCGACACCCTCCATGGACATCAATAAAGGGGCCGTCGGCATCTTTGTCGCCCTCTGCGCGATAGGAGGCGCGGCCGGTTTCTACCTGACCACGGGTGGAGGCGACGCGCCGGCCCCGCCGCCGGCCGTGCCGGCCGATGTCAGGTCATCCGCGCCGGAGGACTCGACGTCCGGGCCAACCGGCCGGGACGCCACGCTCCGGCGTTCGGCCCCCGCCCGGCCGGCCGGTGCCGCGCGCCGTGTCGCGCCCGCCTCCCGGGCCGCCGGGCCGCTCCGGCAGACGACCCCGAGCCGTTCCGCGCCGGCCGTGACACCGAGTCAGCCGCTCCCGCCCGCGGACGCCGGGGCGCCGCAGGGGAACGCGGTTGACGAACCACGCCGCGCGGACGCCGCGCCGCCCGAGCCGGCGGACCCGCCGCCGGCGCCCTCGTTTGTGGAGCTGGTCGTGCCGGCTGAAGCGGTCATCGGCCTCCAGGTCGAGACGACGCTGACGAGCGAGCGCGCCCGCGTCGAGGACGAAGTGCTGGCGCGCGTCACGCGCGACGTCCGCGTCGGCGACCGCGTCGCGATTCCGGCGGGTGCGACCGCGCACGGGCAGGTCACGCTCGTCGAGCGCGGCGGCCGGCTGCGGGAGCGGGCGCGTCTCGGCGTCCGCTTCACCTCCATCGTCCTCGCCGACGGCACGCGCGTGCCGCTCGTCACCGACACGGTCTATCGCGAGGGCGACTCGCCCGGACGCGACAGCGCCGCGAAAATCGGGGGCGGGGCGATCGGCGGCGCCATCATCGGCGGCATCTTCGGGGGCGCGAAGGGCGCCGCGATCGGCGGCTCGGTCGGCGCGGGCGCCGGCACGGCCGCCGCCTATGCCGGCGGGCGCAGCGCCGCCACGCTGCCGGGCGGGACGCCCGTCACCGTCCGCCTGGTCGAGCCGGCCACGGTCACCGTCGAGTACTGAGGGTGTAAGATCGGCGGCCAGGAGAGATTTCATGAACATACGTCTTGCCCTGGCTGCCGTCCTTGCCGTGTGTGTGGCGATCCCGGCCGGCGCCCAGGTTCAGAAGAAGGAATTCCCCGGAGTCCGGAACTACTCGCGCGTTGACGCGACCGTCGGGTGCGGCGGGGCCGTGGATGCGAGCGCGGTGGGCGCGCTGAAGAAAGAAGGATTCGTCTCGATCGTCAACCTCCGGCTCGCGAGCGAAGAGGGCGCCAACGTCGAAGGTGAGCGCGCCGCGGCGCAGGCCGTCGGCCTGAAGTACATCCATCTGCCGTTCAACGCCGCCCAGCCCGACCCGAAAGTCGTGGACAGCTTCCTGGCCGCCGTGGCCGATCGCAGCAACCAGCCGGTGTTCATCCACTGCGGATCGGCAAGCCGCGTCGGCGGCATGTGGGCGATCAAGCGGGCGCTCAACGACAAGTGGCCCCTCGACAGAGCGATCGCCGAGGGCAAGACGATCGGGCTGAGCAACCCCGGGCTCGAAGCGTTCGTCACCGACTACATCAAAAGCCATCAGTGAAGGTGGATCCGTCCGATTTCCGCCGCCACGGCCATGCGCTGGTGGAGTGGATTGCGGAATATCTGGCGGGTTCCGAGCGCTACCCCGTCCTGTCGCGCGTGGCGCCCGGCGATGTCCGCCGGGCGCTGCCCGACGCCGCGCCCGAGCAGGGCGAGTCCTTCGAGTCGATCTTCGCGGATTTCGAGCGCGTCCTCGTTCCGGCGCTGACGCACTGGAACCATCCGGGCTTCTTCGGCTACTTCGCGATCACGGCCAGCGCTCCCGGCGTGCTCGCTGAATTCCTCTCCGCGGCGCTCAACCAGCAGGCCATGCTGTGGCGGACCTCGCCCGCCGCCACCGAACTCGAGGAGGTCTCCCTCGGCTGGCTCCGCAGGCTGATGGGACTGCCCGACTCGTTCGAGGGCGTCATCTACGATACGGCCTCCATCTCGAGCCTCCACGCGCTGGCCGCCGCGCGCGAGCTGGTCATGCCGGACGTGCGCGAGCGCGGCATGGCGGGGCGCGCCGATCTGGGCGCCTTCCGCGTGTACTGCTCCGAGCAGGCGCACGTCTCGATTGACAAGGCCGTGATTCTGCTCGGCCTCGGTCAGCGGAGCCTGCGCCACGTGGCCGTCGACGCGGATTTCCGGATGCGCGCCGACGCGTTGCGCACCGCGATCTCCGAGGACCGTACCGCCGGCGTCACGCCGCTGGCCGTCGTGGCGACCGCGGGGACGACGTCGACCACGAGCGTCGATCCGCTTGGCGAGATCGCGACGATCTGCCGGCGCGAGGGCGTGTGGCTCCACGTGGATGCCGCCTACGCCGGTGTGACGGCGATGCTGCCGGAGTACCGGCCTCGGTTTGCCGGCTGGGAGCAGGCCGACTCGGTGGTCGTCAACCCGCACAAGTGGCTGTTCACGCCGTTCGATCTGAGCGCGTTCTACTGCCGGCGGATGGACGCGGTGCGCCAGGCGTTTTCGCTCGTGCCGGAGTACCTCCAGACGCCGGAAGGCGCGCGCGGCGTCCGCAACCTGATGGACACCGGCGTGCAGCTCGGGCGGCGGTTCCGCGCGCTCAAGTTATGGATGGTGCTTCGGCACTTCGGGGCCGCCGGCCTCCGCGCCGCGCTGAACGAGCACCTGCGCCTCGCGCAGATCTTCCGCGCGTGGGTCGACGCCGATCCGCAGTTCGAGCGGCTCGCGCCGGCGCCCTTCAGCGTGGTCTGCTTTCGAGGACGGCCCGCCGGCTTCTCCGGAACGGCCGAAGAGCTCGACGCGCTGAACGCACGCCTGCTCGACGCCGTGAACGCGACCGGAGAGGTGTTCCTTTCACACACGCGCCTCAACGGGCGCTTCGCGCTGCGGCTCGCCGTCGGCCACCTGCGCACCACCGACGAGCACGTCGCGCGCGCGTGGGAACTGCTGAAGCAGCACCTGTCACAGTCCTGATCGGCGCCGTCAGTCCAGCCTCCAGCATTCGGTCCATCCAGCTTCCGCGCGCTCGAGCGCCACGCATCCGTGCGGTGGAAACTCGGCGCCAGGCGCGTCGCCGCGAAGCAGGTGCAGCAGCCGGTTGAGATGCGGCATGTGGCCGACGATGACGATCGCGCGGTCGTCGGCGTCGAGCTCGTCGCGGATCCATCGGGGCGGGTCGTCGGGCTGCAGGCCGCGGACGGCGGACAGACGCGCCAGCGGCTGGCACGCGCGCCCGAACAGCTCCGCCGTCTGCCGCGCCCGCACTTTCCCGCTGTGCCAGATTGCGTCGGGGCGCACGCCCCGCGCCGCGGCATCGGCGGCCAGCCGCGCGGCCGCCGCCCGCCCGGCCGCCGACAACGGCCGCATCGGATCGACCTCCGGTCCGACGGCCTCCGCGTGATGCACCAGCACTATCATCCTGAAGCCCATAGCCTGAAGCCCGAAGCCTGATTGTGATCTATACTGGGCGCTTCGGGAGCGCGGCGATTTCATCGACTTGATGGGCCGCGCGGTCGGGATCTCATCCTATCTAAGTCGCGAGCAGGCCCGCGACACGTCGCCGGGCCTTTTTCTTGTCTTTCAGTGGGGAGCACCATGTCGGGTTACACGTTCACGTCTGAGTCGGTGTCCGAAGGGCATCCGGACAAGGTCTGCGACTACATCTCCGATTCCATCCTCGACGCCTGCCTCGCGCAGGACCGGAACAGCCGCGTGGCGTGCGAAACGCTCTGCAAGAGCGACACGGTCGTCATTGCCGGCGAGATCACGACCAGGGCGACGCTTGATTTCGACCGGATCGTGCGGCAGGCCGTGAAGGACATCGGCTACACCGATACGGGCGAGCCGTTCTGCGACACCACCTTGAAGCTGATTTCGATCATCACGCAGCAGTCGCCGCAGATCTCGCAGGGCGTCACCGCGGCGACAAGCCAGAGCGGCGACCAGGGCGCCGGCGACCAGGGGATCATGTTCGGATACGCCACCGACGAGTCGCCGGAGCTGATGCCGCTGCCGCTGCTGCTCGCGCACAAGCTCACCAAGGGGCTCGCCGACGACCGCAAGGCCGGCGCGGTATCCTGGCTGCGCCCCGACAGCAAGTCGCAGGTCTCGGTGCTCTACGAGAACAACCAGCCGAAAGAAGTCACCGCCGTGGTCGTCTCGACGCAGCACACGCCGCAGGCCGACCAGAAGAAGATTGCCGCCTACGTGCGCGAGGCGCTCGGGCCGCGGGTGCTCGGCCAGTGGTGGCGGCCGGACGTGACGCTCTTCGTCAACCCGACCGGCGACTTCAGCCACGGCGGGCCGTCGGCCGACGCCGGCGTCACCGGCCGCAAGATCATCGTCGACAGCTACGGCGGCGCGGGACGCCACGGCGGCGGCGCGTTCAGCGGCAAGGACCCGTCGAAGGTGGACCGCAGCAGCGCGTACTTCTGCCGCTACGTCGCCAAGCAGGTGGTCGCCGGGGGCCTCGCCAGGAAAGCGGAAATCCAGGTCGGCTACGCGATCGGGATGGCCAAGCCGGTGTCGGTGAAGGTGGACACCTTCGGGACCGGCGACGAGCGGGCCGCGGCGGAGTTCGTGATGAACGCGTTCGATTTCCGTCCGCGCGCGATCATCGAGCGGCTCGACCTGCTGCGACCCATCTACCGCAGCACGACCAACTACGGCCACTTCGGACGCCCGGGGCTCCCCTGGGAGGTCGTCGAGAAGCCGGCCGCAGTCGCGCGGTAAGGGGCTGGCGGGTCCGCCGCTCGCGTCGCTGTGCGGGACCCGCCCTACGTCAAAACAGCTCGTACCAGCGGCGCTGCCGATCGGTGACGAGCGTCTGCACCGCGCCGACCTGCTGGGCCACCTGCTGCGCCGTCGGCTCCGCCACGCCAATCGACATCAGCAGCGACTGCGTGTCGTTCTGCAGCGTTTCCACCTGCCGGTCGCTCATCTCGCGCGCCATCATGGCCATGTAATAGTGGTGCGCCAGTTGCTGGGCGGCCGGGCCGGGCAGGCTCACGCCCGCCAGCGTCTGGACGGTTCGACGCGAGAGCTCGTCAACCGCGGGTTCCGCCTTCGGCTTGCCGTCGGTGTACTTCCGCAGATCGTCGGCCAGATCCGCTGCCGCCTGCGGGTCGCGCCCCAGGGCGACGTTCTGCAGATCGTGCGCCACGTCGACCAGCTCCTGCTCCCGCTCCACGCTCGGCGTCGGAACCGGACCGTCCCCCTGGCGGCAGCCGCCCACCGTGAGCACCGCCGCCGCAATCACCCCGTAACGAAACGTAGATGCCATGCGCATCAGGTTAACCTAATTTCATTTCTCGGCAGCGCCCGGATGGACGCGGCCTTGACGACGGCCCACGCTTCGTCGCCAGGGCGCAGCGCCAGGCGCCGCCACCCGTCGCGCGTCACCAGCGCCGCCAGGCGGAACCCGCAGTCGAGTCCGACGCGCACGAACGGCCCTTCAATCGCCTCGGTCCGCACGACCGCGCGCCAGCGGTTCATGACGCTTGAATCGGCGACATCGTGCCGCGCAAGGGCGACATCCTCCGCCCGGATGCATAGCGCCGCCTCGTGCCCCGCGTCGGCCGGGGCCTGCGCCCGGATCTCCTGTCCGGCCACGACAATCCGCGCGAGGCCGTCCTCGACGGCGGCAATCCGGCCGAGCAGAATCGTATCGACGCCGACCAGGCGGGCCGCCTCGGCGGTGGCCGGCCGATCGAAGACCTCCTGGGTGGACCCACTCTGCACGATGCGCCCGCGATCGACCAGCACCGTGCGATCGGCGAGCGTCAGCGCGTCCACGCGATCGTGGCTCACGATGTAGGCCGGAATCGCCAGCGCGTGGATCACCGCCCGCAGCTCCTCGCGCATCTCGTCGCCGGTCGGCCGATCCAGCGCCGACAGCGGCTCGTCGAGCAGCAGCAGCCGCGGCCGCCGGAACACGGCGCGCGCGAGCGCGACGCGCTGCTGCTGCCCGCCCGAGAGCTGGCGCGGCAGCCGCCGCTCGAGTCCCCGGAGGCGGAACGTGTCGAGCAGTTCGGCGGCGCGCCGGGCGGCCGCCTCCCGTCCCAGGTGCCGTGCGCCGAACGCGACGTTCCGTTCGACGGTCAGGTGAGGAAAGAGCGCGTAGTCCTGGAGAAGCACGCCGACGTGGCGGCGGTCGGGCGCCAGATGGATGCCTCGCGCCGCGTCGAACCAGACGGTGTCGCCGAAGCGCACGTGCCCGCGCTGCGGCCGCTCCAGTCCGGCGAGACACCGCAGGATCGTCGTCTTCCCCGACCCGGAGGCGCCGAGGAAGACGGTCACCAGCGGCTCGGCAATCGGGTCCTGCCACCGGCACGTCACACCGTGATGTTCGCCGTCGGCTGAATCCGCGGCATGCGGGTACCGGAACTCGATGTCGACGTCGAGCAGCGTCATAACGGCAGCGTCCGCCGCTGCAGCCCGTAGGTGACGACGAGCACCGAGACGGCAAAGATCAGCAGCAGCGCCGACGCCTCGTTCGCCGCCTGGTAGTCGAACGCCTGGACATCGTCGTAGATCGCGAGCGCGATGGTCCGCGTGAGGCCCGGAATGTTCCCGCCGACCATCAGCACGACGCCGAATTCGCCGACCGTGTGCGCGAAGGCAAGCACGAGCCCGGCGAGCACCGACGGCCACGACAGCGGCAGGACCACGCTGACGAAGGTGCGCGCGCCCGACGCGCCGAGACAGCGGGCGGCTTCGACCAGCCGCCGGTCGACGGCGGCAAATCCCGACGCGAACGGACGCACCGCGAACGGCAGGTTGTAGAGCACGGAGGCGAGCAGCACGCCCGAAAATGAAAACGGGAGCGTGCCCGAGAACACCCGCTCGTACAGGCGGCCAATCGGCGTGTTCGGACCGGTGGATATCAGGAAGTAGAAGCCCAGCACCGTCGGCGGCAGCAGCAGCGGAATCGCGACCGCGGCGTCAACGACCGGGCGCCAGACGCGCCGCGTCGTCGCAAGCCAATAGGCGAGGGGCAGCCCGATGACGGCGAGCACCAGCGTGGTGAGCGCGGCAAGCTTCAGCGTGAGGCCGACGGCAACCCAGTCCATGCCCTTAGACCGGCGGCGCGCCGAATCCGTAGCGCCCGAGGATCGCGCGCCCTTCTCGGCTCAGCAGGAAGTCGCGCAGTGCGACCGCCGCGGCACGGGAGCCGGCCCACGGCAGGATCAGTCCGCCCTGCACGAGCGGCGGGTACAGGTCCGCCGGGACGTCCCGGAAGCGGCCGAGCGGCCCGAGCGCCGGCGCCAGGGCCAGCGACTTCGCGATGACGGCTGCGTCGGCCGCGCCGCTCTGGACAAACTGCGCCGCCTGCGCCACGTTCTCGCCCAGGACCAGGCGGCGGCTCGCAGCCTCCCACACCCCGGCGCGCCGCATCGCCGCCTCGGCCGCCCGTCCGTACGGCGCGTGGCGCGGGTTTGCGATCGCAATCCGCTTCGCCGCGGCGAGCGCGCGAAGCCCCTCGCGCTCGATCGGGAGCGGCGAGTCCTTCGGGACCCACACCACGAGGCGGCCCGTGGCGTACGCAAACAGGTCGGCGGTCGATCCGACGCCTTTCGAGACGAGGTCGCGCGGGTACTCGATGTCGGCTGACAGGTAGACGTCGTAGGGCGCACGCTGGCGGAGCTGCGCCTGCATGCTGCCGGACGACCCGTAGGTGGCCCGCACGCGCAGGGCCGGGTGCCGCCGCGCCAGCTCGTCGCCGATCTCATCGAGCGCGAACTTCAGGTCGGCGGCCGCGGCGACCCGGAGCGTCTGCGCGGCGGCGGGCCGCTGCGCCTCGATGCGAGCGGGCGTGACGAGCGCGAGGACCACGGCAAGCAGGCCGAGCGCTCGCAGCGCTCCAGGAACCCCGGGCACTCCTCCAAGCATGTCAAGCACTTACACAATTTAGTATGATTTAAGTCGTTATGAAACACGGTTTACTGCTGTTCACGCTCCTGCTCATCGTTTCCGCGCCGGTCTTCGCGCAGACCGCCCCCCCGCTGCGCGTCCGCGCCGGCGAGCGGGATGTCCACCTGCTGGCGGCCGATCTCGCCAGGCTGCCGCGCCGCACGGTCGTGACGGCCGACGGCGGCCGCACCATCCAGTTCGAGGGTGTCCGGCTCGCCGACCTCCTCGCGCAGGCGGGCGTGACGTTCGGTCAGACGCTGCGGGGACCACGCCTGGCCACCTACGTGCTCGCGCGGGCCGGCGACGGCTACCAGGTTGTGTTCGCGCTTCCCGAGATCGATCCCGACTTTGCGGCCGACGAGGTCATCGTGGCGGATCGTCAGGACGGCGCGCCGCTGGCGGCGGGCGAAGGACCGCTCCGCGTCGTGGCGGCGGGTGACAAACGCCACGCGCGCTGGGTTCGCGGCGTGACCGCACTCGAAATCCATTCGGCAACGGAACAGCCGTAGATGGCGCTGCTGACCGTTCGCGACGCGGCCGGGCGTCTCGGCGTGACCTATTCCACGTTCAAACAGTGGATTTACAAAGGATCGGTCAGGTCCATCCGCACGAGCGGCGGCCACCACCGCATCGCAGAGTCAGAAGTCGATCGGCTGCTGGCCGTCCAGGGGCGGCTGCCGAAGGCGCCGCGCCGCGCCCGGTCCACTCCGGGCGTGATTGTCGCGCTGAGCGGCCGCAATCAGCTGCGCGGGGTGATCGACGAGGTCCGGGTCGAGGGGCTCCTCGCGCAGGTCCGCCTGCGCATCGGCGACCAGCGGCTCACGGCGGTCATTACGCGCGACGCGGTCGAGGAGCTGAAGCTCAAGCGCGGCCAGCCGGCGCTGGCGGTGATCAAATCGACCGAAGTGATGATCGCCCGCGAGCCGGAGTGACCAGAGGCGGCGACGAACAGGCGCAGAAGCGTGCAGCCCTTGCGCCGGGCATCCGCCTTTTGATACGCTGCGGGCTTCAATGTTGGTTGTCCTCCATCGCGCGCACCATCATCACCACGGCCATGCCGGCCGGCGGGGAGGACCGCGCGCGCTGAGGGACTGAAGACACCAGGACCGACACAGCCGAACGCAGCAGACCCCGCCGGAACGTATGGCGGGGTTTTTTGTTGTACGGAGTTATATGGACTTCACAAAACTTGACGGGCTGATTCCTGCGGTCGTGCAGGACTATAAGAGCGGCGAGGTGCTGATGGTGGGCTTCATGAACCAGGAGGCCTGGGACATCACGCGGCGCACCGGGTACGTGACGTTCTTCAGCCGTACCCGGAACGCCCTCTGGACCAAGGGCGAAACGTCGGGCAACCGCCTCGCCGTGCGCGACGTGCTCGTCGACTGCGACGAGGACACCGTGCTCGTCAAGGCCGAGCGGCTCGGCGACGGCAACGTCTGCCACACCGGCGAGCGCACCTGCTTCTTTCAGCGCGCGGAGGGGGTCACCATCCCATGAAACTCAAACTCGGCATTCCGAAGGGGTCGCTGCAGGACGCGACAATCCAGCTCTTCGCGCGGGCCGGCTTCAACATCTACGTCAACACCCGGTCGTACTTCCCCACCATCGACGACCCGGAGGTCGAGTGCATGCTGATCCGCGCGCAGGAGATGGCGCGCTACGTCTGCGACGGTGTGCTCGATGCCGGCCTGACCGGCCAGGACTGGATTGCCGAGCACCAGCTCGGCGGCGCCATGAAACACCCGATCACGAGCATCGCCGATCTCATCTACGCGAAACAGAGCTTCGGCAAGGTGCGCTGGGTGCTCGCGGCGCCGGAGGATTCGCGGTTCAGGTCGCCGAAGGACCTGGCCAACGCGACAATCGCCACCGAGCTCGTGCGCGTCACCCGGGCGTACTTCGACCGTCACGGGGTGCCCGTCAACGTGGAGTTCTCGTGGGGCGCCACCGAGGTCAAACCGCCGGTGCTCGCCGACGCCATCGTCGAAGCGACCGAAACCGGGTCGACGCTGCGCGCCAATCGCCTCCGGATCCTCGACACCGTCATGGAGTCGAACACGCAGCTCATCGCCAACGACGCCGCGCTCGCCGACGCCTGGAAGCGCACGAAGATCGAAAATATCGCGCTGCTGCTGCGCGCCGCCATCGAGGCGCAGGGGCGCGTCGGGTTGATGCTCAACGTCCGGCGGGCCGACCTCGACACGATCCTGTCGCTGCTGCCCGCGCTGCAGCGGCCGACGATCTCCTCGCTGAGCGATCCCGACTGGGTCGCGGTCAACACGATCATCGAGGAGCGCACGGTGCGCGATCTCATCCCGCAGGTGAAAGCCGCGGGCGGCCAGGGGATCGTGGAGTATCCGCTGAATAAGATTGTTCTGTAGGCAGTGGGCAGTGGAGTGTGAGCAGTGCTGACGATCGTTGACGCGGCGAACCGGCGCGCGGTGCGCGCGCTGCTGGCGCCGGGACGCACGCGCGACGCCGCGACCGAGCGGCGCGTCGCCCGGATCGTGGCCGACGTGCGCCGCGACGGCGACCGGGCGCTGCGCCTGTACGCGCAGCGGTTCGATCGCCTCGATGGCCCCCTCGAGGTCGATGCCGCCGAGATGCGCGAGGCGGCCGCGCGCGTGCCGCGCGAGGTGCGGGCGGCGCTCCGGGCCGCGGCCCGCCCCATCCGCGCCGTCGCCAGGCGCCAGGTGCCGCGCGGGTGGCGGACGCGACTCGCACCCGGGGTGGTCGTCGAACAGCGGGTCATTCCACTCGACCGCGTCGGCTGCTACGTGCCCGCCGGCCGCTATCCCCTCCCTTCGTCCCTGCTCATGACCGCCCTCCCGGCCGCCGCCGCCGGCGTTCGGGACATCATCGTCGCCTGTCCGCGGCCGGCGCCGGTGGTCATGGCGGCTGCGCTCGAAGCCGGCATCACGCGGATGTTTCGCGTCGGCGGCGCGCACGCGATCGCTGCGCTCGCCTACGGCACCGAGACCGTGCCGCGCGTCGATAAGATCGTCGGTCCAGGCAGCCGGTACGTCGCGGCAGCCAAGGCGCTCGTCGCCGCCGACTGCGGCATCGACTTCTATGCAGGCCCCACCGAAATCGTCATCGTGGCGTCGCGCGGCCCCGCCGCGTGGATTGCCGCCGATCTGCTGGCGCAGGCCGAGCACGACCCGGACGCCCGCGCCGTCCTGATCACGCCAAGCCGCACGCTGGCGGCGCGCGTCGTGCGCGAGCTCAACGCGCGTATGCCCGACGCCGGCCCCGCGCGCGAAGCCCTCAGCGCCCACGGCGGCATCATCGTCACCGCATCGGCCGCCGAGGCGATGGCGCTGGCTAATTCGGTGGCGCCCGAGCACCTGGTCGTCGATGACGAAAGGCTGGCGCGGATGGTGACGTGCGCGGGATCGGTGTTTGTCGGCCCGTGGTCGGCGCAGGCCGCCGGCGACTACGCCATCGGCTCCAATCACGTGCTGCCGACGGCCGGCGCCGCCCGCGCCCGCGGCGGACTGTCGGCGGCCGACTTCGTCCGGCAGATCACGGTGCAGCGCCTCACGCGGGCGGGCCTGCGGCGCGTCGGCGGCACGGCGATGACGCTCGCCGGCGCCGAGGGCCTGCACGCGCACGCCGGTTCGATCGGCCTCAGGATGAAGTGATGGTGATACAGGGTTATCCGGATCCGGGCCCCGGCCTGCGGCTGCATCTCAACGAGAACACGGGCGGCTGCTCCCCGCGCGTGCTCGAGGCGATTCGCCGCGTCCGTCCGTCCGACGTGTCCACCTACCCGTCGTACCGCGACGCGATCGCGGCCACCGCGCGGCACTTCGGCGTCAACCCCGACTGGGTGCTGCTCACCAACGGCCTCGACGAAGGCATCCTCATGGCCGCCGTCGGGCACATCGCGCGTACGCGCATCCACGACGCGGAGACGATCATCCCGCTGCCGGCCTTCGATCCGTACCCGAACTCCACCGCGGCGGTCGGCGCGGCCGCGATCCGGGTGCCGCCCGGGCGCGACTTTGCGTTCCCGACCGAGGCGGTGATCGACGCGATCACGCCCCGGACGCGGATGATCTTTCTCAATACGCCCAACAACCCGACCGGCCAGCTCATCCCGATCGAGGATCTCCGCCGGATCGCCCGGGCTGCGCCGGGCGCCGTCGTGCTGATTGACGAGGCGTACATCGAGTTCGGGGGGACGAGCTTCCTGCCCGAGCTCCCCGCGTGTCCGAACGTGCTCGTCGGCCGCACGCTGTCGAAGGCGTACGGCCTCGCGGGACTGCGCGTCGGCATCGTCATCGGCCAGCCGCCCGCGCTCGACCCGGTGCGCGCCGTGACGCTGCCGTTCAACATCAACGGCGTGGCGCTCGCGGCGCTCGACGCGGCACTCGGGGACGCCGAGTTCCTCCCCCGCTACGCCGCCCAGGTGCAGGAGTCGCGCGAGCGGCTCTACGCCGCCTGCCGGCGGCTCGGGCTCGAGTTCTGGCCGAGCGCCGCCAATTACGTGCTCGTGCGCGTAGGCGACACGGCGCCGTTTGTCGCGGCGCTGGCGGCGCGCCGGATTCACGTCCGCGACCGGTCGAAGGATCCGATCACGGCCGGCTGTATCCGCATCACCGCCGGCATGGTCGAGCACACCGGCGCGGCCATCGAGGCGCTGGAATCGGTTGTGGGATCGGAGCAGTCGTCATGAGTCCATCCAGAGTACGTAGGGCGGGTCCCGCGACCCAGACCCGTCGGAAGGCGGCGCGGACCCGCCGCGCGTCGTTCGACCGTCAAACCACCGAGACGCGCATCCGGGGCCGGCTGGTCGTCGACGGCCGGGGCCGCTACGACATCAGCACCGGCATCCGCTTCCTCGACCACATGCTGGAGCTCGTGGCGCGCCACGGCGGCTTCGACCTGACGCTGCGGGCGGAAGGCGACCTCGACGTCGATCAGCACCACACCGTCGAAGACGTCGGCATCGCGCTCGGCGAAGCGCTGCTCGAGGCGCTCGGCACCCGGAAAGGGATCAACCGCGCCGGCTATTTCGTGATGCCGATGGACGAGACGCTGGCCGTGGCCGCCATCGACCTGAGCGGGCGGCCGCATGCCGTGATCGATCTGAAGCTGCGCGTCCGCCGCGTCGGCGACCTGCAGAGCGAGCTGATTCACGACTTCTTCGAGGGATTCGCCTCGGCGGCGCGCGCCAACGTGCACGCCACGGTGCTGTACGGCCGGTCGAGCCACCACCACGTCGAGGCGGTCTTCAAGGCATTCGCGCGCGCGCTGCGCGTGGCCTGCGCCCGCGACGCGCGGCTGGCGCGGATGCTGCCCAGTACGAAAGGCCTGCTGTGATCGCGCTCATCGACTACGGGGCGGGCAACCTGACCTCGGTCAAGAAAGCGCTCACCGCGCTCGGCGCCGAGTTCACGGTGCCGGCCACGCCCGGCGCCTGCGCCACCGCTGCCGGCCTGATCGTGCCCGGCGTCGGCCACTTCGCGGCCACGCGTGCGCTCGACGCGCCCTGGCGCGAGGCGATCGGCCGCCTCGTCCAGGCCGGCACGCCGCTGCTCGGCATCTGCCTCGGCATGCAGTGGCTGTTTGAAGGCAGCGACGAAGCGCCGGAGCTGCCCGGCCTTGCGGCGCTTCCCGGCCGCTGCCGGCTGTTGCACGGGAACGCCGCCGAGCGCCTGAAGGTCCCGCACGTCGGATGGAACGGGCTCGACATGCCGCGCCCCTCACGGCTGCTCGCCGGGCTCGAGCCGGGCGCCCACGTCTACTTCACGCACTCGTTTGCCCCGCCGGTCACGCCCGACTGCGTCGCGGCCGCGACTCATGCGGAGCGGTTTGCCGCCGCCGTCGAACGCGACAATGTCTTCGGCGTGCAGTTTCACCCGGAGAAGTCGGGCGATGCGGGCCTGCAGATTCTCCGGAATTTCCTGGCGGTCTGTCCGTGCTGACCAAACGCATCATCGCGTGCATGGACGTGCGCGACGGCCAGGTGGTCAAGGGCGTCCAGTTTCAGCAGCTGCGTCATGCCGGCGACCCCGCCGAGCTCGCGCGCCGCTACAACGTCGAGGGCATCGACGAAGTCGTGATCCTCGACGTCACCGCGACGCTCGAGAGCCGCCGCGCGCTGGCACGGACCATCAACGCGGTCGCGCACGAGATCTTCCTGCCGCTGACGGTCGGCGGCGGCATTCGCTCCGAGGAGGACGCCGCGGCGGCCGTCGAGGCCGGCGCCGACAAGGTGAGCCTCAACACGGCGGCCCTCGCCACCCCCGCCCTCATCACCACGCTCGCGCGGCGGTACGGCAGCCAGGCGGTGATCGTCGCGATCGATGCCAAACGCCGCGACGCGGGCTTCGGCGTCTACGTCCGCAGCGGCACGGCCGACGCCGCGCGCGACGCGGTGGACTGGGCGCGCGAGGCCGAAGCGCGCGGCGCGGGCGAGATTCTGCTCACCTCCATGGACCGCGACGGTACGCGTGCCGGCTTCGACTGCGAGCTGACCGCCGCCGTCGCCGATGCCGTGCACATCCCGGTCATCGCCTCGGGCGGCGCCGGCGGCCTCGATCATTTCGTCGACGTCTTCACGCGCGGCCACGCCGACGCGGCGCTCGCGGCGTCCATCTTTCACTACGCGGACACCGGTGTGGCCGACCTCAAGCGATATCTCAGGGACCGGGCTATTCCAGTCCGTTTGTGACGCGATGCTGATTCCTTCCATCGATCTGCAGGGCGGGCGCATCGTCCAGCTCGTCCAGGGCGAGACGCTCGCCATCGAGACGACCGACCCGGAGCCCTGGATTGCACGGTTCATGCGCTTTCCGCGCGTGCAGCTCATCGATCTCGACGCGGCCAAGGGCGAGGGCGACAACGCCGGCCTCGTGGCGGCCATCTGCGCCCGCCTCCCCTGCCGCGTCGGCGGCGGGATCCGCTCGATCGACCGCGCCGAGGCGGTGCTCGACGCCGGCGCGCATGCGGTGATTGTCAGCTCCGCCCTCTTTCGCGATGGAGGGGTCGACCTCGACTTCGCCGCGGCGCTCGCCGACGCCGTCGGGCCCGAACGCGTGATCGCCGCCGTCGACAGCCGTGGCGGCCGCGTCGCCATTCACGGCTGGCGGACGCTGCTGCCGATCAGTGCGGTGGAGGCCGTCGGACAGCTCGAACCCTACTGCGGCGAGTTCCTCTACACCCACGTCGACACCGAAGGGCTGATGCGCGGCACCGACATGGACGCGATCCTCGCGGTTCGCCGCGCGACCGGCCGGCGCGTCACCGCCGCCGGCGGCATCACGACGCGCGAGGACATCGACGGCCTCCACGCCCGCGGCGTCGACGCCGTGGTCGGCATGGCCATCTACACGGGCCAGCTGCGGCTGGATGAGTTCCACGGCTAGATTTTCCGCGGCCGTTCTGTTACGGTGATCGTCGTCATCATTACGTCACTCGACGTAATGATGACGTGATTCACCGTAACCGCCATGGCGAACCCCTTGATCTACGGCGAGGTCGTGGCCGACGACGCCTTCGCGGACCGCGAGGCGGAGCTCGACCGGCTCGTGGCGGACCTGTCGTCCGCGCAGAAAGTCTTCCTGATCTCGCCTCGCCGGTACGGCAAATCCTCGCTCGTGCGCCGCGCCCTCCGGCGGCTGTCGCGACACGGCCACCTCGCCGTCGACCTGACCGTCAGCAGCTACAGCTCGTACGTCGCCTTTCTCGAAGGCTACGCCCGCGCGCTGGCGACCGTGGAGACGAAGTGGCAGCGCGCCCGGGCGTGGCTGACCGACGTCATCACGACCACGCGCCCCGAGCTCCGCTACGAGGCGGACGAGGGCGGGCCGGGCCGGTTCTCTGTCGCCTTCCCTCTCGTGCGCACGGCGCGGGACGTCAACCGGCTGGCCAACGAGATCTTTGCCCTGCCCGGCCGGCTGGCCGCCGACCGGAAACGGACGGTGATTGTCGCGCTCGATGAATTCCAGGCGATTGACGCCTTCGACGGCGGCGAGGTGGAGCACGCGCTGCGCGCCGCCGCGCAGCAGCAGCGGAACGTCGGCTACGTCTTCGCCGGCTCGGAGCCGAGCCTGATGGAGAAGATGATCGGGCCGCGGCGGCCCTTCTACAAGGCCGGGCCGGTCATACGTCTCGAGAAGATCCCGGCGGCGACCTTCGCCGAGTTCATCGAGGCGCGCTTTGCCCGCAGCGGCGTCCGCACCGAGGCCGGCCTCGGCGCCGCCATCGTCGATCTGGCGGGCAACCTGCCGTACGACGTGCAGCGCCTCGCGCACGAAACGTGGGACGACATCAGGGCCGCGGGCGGGAAGAAGGCGGGCGCCGAGCACTTGCACCTGACCCTCACGCGCCTGCTCGCCGAGCAGGACACGCTCTTCGAGGCGGTCTGGCAGCGCCTGACCCTCGCGCAGCGGGCGGTCCTCCGCGCCGTCGTCCTGCAGGGCGGCCGCGAGCTGCTCTCCGCCGACGTGCGCACCCGTCATCGTCTCGGCGGACCGTCCAGCATCCAGGGTTCGCTCGCCGCGCTCAGGAAGCAGGACCTGCTGCTCAAAGAAGGATCGCAGTACGTCGTCGTCGATTCCCTGCTGCGTGAATGGGTAGCGAGGAAAACCTTCTAAGCTTAGGCTTCAGGCTTTGGGCCGCAGCGCCGTGACCCTCCTCTCCCGCCTCGGTCTCCATCGCCGCGAGCTGCGCGCCTGGGCGATGTACGACTGGGCGAACTCCGCCTTTCAGACGACGATCATCACGGCGGTCTTCCCCGACTTCTTTGCATCGGTCGCCGCCGCGGATCTGCCGCCGGCGGTGGCCACCGCGCGTTTTGCCTGGGCCACGACCATCGCCGTCGCCATCATCGCCGTCGCCGGCCCGCTCCTTGGCGCCATCGCCGACTACCGCGCGATCAAGAAGCGGATGCTCGGCGGATTCATGGCGGTCGGCGTGGCCGCCACGCTGCTCATGGCCACCATCGACCGCGGTGAATGGGCGTACGCGTCGGTCGTCTTCATCGTCGCCAACGTCTGCATCGCCGCGAGCTTCGTCTTCTACGACTCGCTGCTTCCGCACATCGCCGCACCCGACGAGATGGACCGCGTCTCGACCGGCGCCTACGCGATGGGGTATCTCGGCGGCGGTCTCCTCCTCGTCGTCAACCTGCTCTGGATTCTGATGCCGGGGACGTTTGGCATCCCGGATACGATCGCCGCCATCAAGCTGTCGTTTGTCAGCGTGGCCGTCTGGTGGTTCGTCTTCTCGATCCCGCTCTTCCGCGGCGTGGGGGAGCCGCCGCGCCGGCTCGAGCACGACGAATCGGGCACGGAGAACCCCGTGCGCGCCGCCGTCGTCCGGCTCCACGAGACGTTTCACGAGCTGCGGGGATACCGCCAGGCCTTCCTCATGCTGGTGGCGTTCCTGCTCTACAACGACGGCATCCAGACCATCATTCGGATGGCGACGATCTACGGCGCCGAAGTCGGCATCGACCGCAACGCGCGGATCGCGGCGTTCGTGCTGGTGCAGTTTGTCGGCGTCCCGTGTTCGTTCCTCTTCGGCGCGGCCGCCGACCGCATCGGGGCCAGGACGGCCGTGTTCGTGTCGCTGGCCGTCTACACCGGCATCAGCGTCCTCGGCTTCTTCATGACCACCGCGTGGCAGTTCTTCGCCCTCGCGTTCCTGGTGGGGACGGTGCAGGGCGGCAGCCAGGCGCTCAGCCGATCGCTTTTTGCCCGGATGATTCCCAAGCACAAGTCGTCGGAGTATTTCGGGTTCTTCTCCGTCTTCGAGAAATTCGCCGGTGTGGCGGGGCCGGCGCTCTTTGCCGCCTCCGTGACGCTGTTCGGATCGAGCCGGGCCGCCGTGCTGTCGGTGATTCTGTTCTTTCTGGCCGGTGCGCTCGTGCTCACGCGTGTGGACGTGGCCAAGGGCGAGGCGCAGGCCTCTTTGGAATGAGGGGCGCGAGAACGCCCGGGTTCAGCGGGAGATCGGAAGCGGCCGAATGCGCAAGCGCTTCTGGCCTGCGACTGCCTTCGCCGCGAAAGAGTTGGCGAGGGATGGGGACAGCGCGTTGTCGATCGGCAGCCTCATCGGCCAGCGGCAAGGGGCAGCGTGCGCTCCCGTACGGCTTCGGCTGCGAAGAACAGCGCTTCGCGCACGTGTTCGGCTTCGAGGTCAGGATAGAGGGCGAGAATTCGCTCAATCGTCTGCCCTTCGGCCACGAGGGAGACCACGGTGGCGACGGGTATCCGGAGCCCGCGCAGGCAGGGAACGCCTCCCATCTGCCGTGCATCGGTGGTGATGCGCTTGAACTCCATAATTGCCCATTGTAGCCGCCAGGGGTCCCGCAACGGTCGGCGGGTCGCCCACTACCCGGCGCTGGCGCATTTCGGCCAGCTTGAGGGGCTGGCGGCAGCAAGACCGCAGGGGTTCGAGTCCCCCCTTCCGCACCAAGACGAGCTCGCCTTCGCGTTGAAACGAACGCGATCATAAGATCCGTCCATGCCGTCCGCGTCCTTCGCCGGCGTCCTGGCGCTGATGCTGGCCGTGCAGGCGGCCGCCGACTCCCGCGCCTGCTCGCCGTCCGCGCCAGGCTCGCCCACGCCGACCGCATCGTCCGGCAACGTGCTGACCACGACCGACGGCGTGCGCTTCACGGCCGAGACGATGGCCACCAATCTGGAGGTGCCCTGGGCGATGGCGTTCGCGCCCGACGGCCGGCTGTTCGTGACCGAGCGGCCCGGTCGCGTGCGGATCCTCAATCTGACCGCCGGGAGCTCGGAGGTCGCGCTGACGCTCGACGATGTGTACGCGGAGGGGGAGGCGGGCCTGCTCGGGCTGGCGCTCGATCCGGAGTTCGCCGAGAGCCGGCTCGTGTATCTCTACTACTCCGCGCGCCTGTCCCCGACCGGACGCGTCAATCGCGTCGTCCGCTACCGCGAGGTGGCGTCGCGTCTGGCCGAGCGCGTCGTGCTCCTCGACAACATCCCGGCCGGCCAGATTCACGACGGCGGCCGCCTGCGCTTCGGTCCCGACGGACTGCTGTACGTCACGGCGGGCGACGCGGCCAGCTCCGGACTGGCCCAGGACCTCGGCTCGCTCGCCGGCAAGATTCTCCGGATCGCCCGCGACGGCTCGACGCCGCGCGACAACCTGTCCGGCTCGCCGATCTACTCGTACGGGCACCGCAATCCGCAGGGGCTCGACTGGCACCCCTCGACGGGCGATCTCTGGGCTGACGAGCACGGCAATATCGGCAACGACGAGATCAACGTGATCGAGGCGGGCGCCAACTACGGATGGCCGCGGATCGAGGCCGGCCAGACGATGGCGGGGATGCGGACGCCGGTGACGTTCTTCAATCCGGCGATCGCGCCGTCGGGCGCATCCTTCTACCGCGGGCAGCGCTTTCCCCAGTTCGCGAACAACCTGTTCGTCGGCACGCTGAGAGGCACGCACCTGCTCAGGATCACCGTTGACGCGGCGGCGAAGTCGGTGGTCGCGCAGGAGCGGCTGCTCGTCGATACTTTCGGGCGTCTGCGCGACGTGCTCAGCGGCCCGGACGGTTACCTGTACTTCTGCACGAACAACCGGGACGGCCGCGGCAGCCCGATCGCGACCGACGATCGCGTCGTGCGTCTGGTGCCGGCGCCGTGAATTCCAGCACCCTGAAGGAGAAAACATGAGCACACCTGAAAGACGGAGACGGGTTGCGGCGGCCGGGCTGATCGTGCTGGCGGGCCTCGCCGCGTCCGGCGTGGACCTTCGCGGACGCCAGGGCGGCGCCGCCCCCGCCGCGGCGCTCACCGGCGCGATCGACATCCACGTGCACACGCTGCCCGACGACCGGCCGCGCGCGCTCGACGCGATGGAGGCGGCGCGGCAGGCCCACGACCGCGGCATGCGCGCGATCGTGGTCAAGAACCATTACGAGTCCACCGCCGGTCTGGCCTACATGGTGCGCAAGGCCGTTCCAGGCATCGAGGTCTTCGGCGGCATCGACCTGAATCTCACGGTCGGCGGCATCAATCCTGCCGCCGTCGAGCACATGACCCGCGTCACCGGCGGGTTCGGCCGTCTCGTCTGGATGTCGACCTTCGACGCCGAGAACCAGGTGCGCTTCTCGAAGGAGAACCGTCCTGTCGTCCGCGTGTCGCGCGACGGCGATCTGCTGCCCGAGGTCAAGCAGGTCATCGGCCTCATCGCGAAACACAACCTCGTGCTGGCGACCGGCCACGTCTCCCCAACCGAAGGGCTGATGATGCTCCGCGAGGGCCGCCGCCAGGGCGTCCGGCACATGGTGGTCACGCACGCGATCAACCCGCCGATCCTGATGAACGTGAGCCAGATGCAGGAGGCCGCAAAGCTCGGGGCGTTCATCGAGTTCGTCGGCAGCACGCCGGTGTCGGCCGATGCCAAGGATCGCTACGACCGCTTCGCGGACGCCATCCGCAAGGTCGGGCCGGAGTTCTGCATCCTGTCGACCGACCTGGGCCAGATGGGCAATCCCCTGCCGGCGGACGGCTTCGCCGCGTTCATGGCGGCGCTGCGGCAGCGCGGCATCACGGCGCTGGAGGTGGACCGGATGTCGAAGCAGAACCCGGCGCGGCTGCTCGGGCTGCCTTGACGATAGCCTGGTCCGTCTGAAGGCGGACACTGGGTACGTCGCGGCTCAACGTACTGTAGTGTCCGGCTTCAGCCGGACGAAGATCAGGCCAGCCGCTTCGTCGACCTGAGCGTCGCCAGCGTCAGGATCGCCAGCCCCCAGGCGAGCAGCGCCGCCGCCTGCGGCCACAGCACGTCGAGCCCGATGCCCTTGAGGAAGATCCCCCGCAGGATGATGAGGAAGTACCGCAGCGGGATGGCGTAGGTGATCGGCTGAATCACGCGCGGCATGTTCTCGATCGGAAAGACAAAGCCGGACAGGAACACCATCGGCAGCAGAAAGAAGAACGCGGTTGTCATCATCGCCTGCTGCTGGGTGCGTGAGATCGTGGAGACGAAGAGCCCCAGTCCGAGCGCCGTCAGCAGATAGACCAGGCTCATCCCGAAAAGCAGCGCGAAGCTGCCGCGCAGGGGCACCTCGAACCACCCCACGGCCACGCCGACCACGAGCAACACATCCACCATGCCGAGCAGCGCGTATGGCACGAGCTTGCCGACAATCAGCTCCCATCGGGCGAGCGGCGTCACGTTCAACTGCTCGAGGGTGCCGAGCTCCTTCTCGCGGACAATCGCCATCGACGACAGCGTCGTGCACACCACGAGCAGGACGAGCGCGAGAATGCCCGGGATCATGAACGGGCGGCTCTCGAGGCTCGGGTTGAACCAGACGCGGATGTCGGCGCCCACGAGCGGCGTCGCGCGGCCGCGGCCGGTGGACGCCGCCAGCGCGCGGGCGTAGCTCGCCACGAGCGCCCCGGCGTAGCCGAGCGCGACGTTGGTCGAGTTGGCGTCGGTGCCGTCCGCAATCACCTGGACGGCCGCTCCACCCCCGGCGCGCACGCGCTCGCCGTACCCGGCGGGAATCGTCAGCGCCATCCACGCGCGTCCTTCGTCGAGATAGCGATCGATCTCGGCCACGCTCGACACGCTGTCGACGACGAGGAAATTGCCGGACGCGTCGAAGCGCGCGATGAGGTCGCGGCTGAGCGCCGACCGATCTTCGTCAACCACCACCATCGGGACGTCGCGCACGTCGGTCGTGGCGGCGTAGCCGAGCATCATGAGCTGCAGGAGCGGCGCGATGAGGACGATGCCGAAGAGCCGCGGGTCGCGGCGGAGTTCGAGGAACTCCTTGCGCATCATGTGGCGGACGCGTCTCATCGGCTCGCGCTCCACTCCCGCCGCAGCCGGAGCGAGGCGAGCGACAGGATCACCACGGCGAAGATCGCCAGCGCCGCCAGATCCCGCCAGAACGCCGCGGCGCCCACGCCTTTCAGCACGATGCCGCGCAGCACCGTCAGGAAGTAGCGCGCCGGCACCGCATAGGTCACCAGCTGCAGCGCCGCCGGCATGCTCGAAATCGGGAAGATGAACCCCGACAGCATGAACGTCGGCAGATAGGACGTCAGCACCGCCAGCTGAAACGCCACCTGCTGCGTCTCGGCCACCGTCGAAATCAACACGCCGAACGCGAGCGCCCCGACCAGAAAGAGCGACACCGATCCGACCAGCAGCGGCCACGATCCGCGCATCGGCAGGGCAAAGAGCAGCATCGCGGCACCGACAATCGCCACGGCGGAGGCGAGCGACACCACGAAGTACGGCACCGTCTTGCCGACCACGTACGCCAGCGGGCCCACCGGCGACATGCGCACCTGCTCCAGCGTCCCCGCCTCCTTTTCGCGCACGATCGAGAGCGCGGTGGAGACGACCGCCGTCAGCATCGCGATGTACGCGATCAGCCCCGGCACCAGGAAGAGCGTGCTGCGCAGCTCCGGGTTGTACCAGACGCGGGTTTCCGCCCTGAGCAGCGGGCCTCCCGGCGAGGCCAGGCGCGCCTCCACTTCGTACCGCGCCGACACGGCCGCGATGAGCGCCACGGCGTAGCCGACGACGGTCGTGGCGGTGTTCGCGTTGTCGCCGTTCACGACGAGCTGCACGCTGGTCGGCGTGGCGGTGCGCGCGTCGCGGCCGAAGCCCGCCGGAATCACGAGCACGGCTCGCGCGGCGCCCTCGTCGAGCAGGCGGTCGATGTCCCGTTCGCCCGCTATGGTTGCCACCAGGTCGAAGTAGCCCGAGTTGACGAACGCCGAGACGACCTCGCGGCTCGCGCTGCTGCGATCGCGATCCTCGACCGCGAGCGGAATGTTGCGGATGTCGAAGCTGAGCGCGTAGCCGTAGATCAGCAGGAAGAACGCCGGGACGAAGAGCAGAATCAGGAGGCTTCGCCGGTCGCGGCCGATCTGGCGGAACTCCTTGACGACGACGGCGGCGAGCTTCCTCATCAGGCGCTCCGCTCCACCACGTCGAGGAAGACGTCCTCGAGCGACGGGGCCACGACGCGGCACTCGGCGGCAATCCCCGCGCTGCCAAGCCGCGCGGCGACCTCGCCCGGCGGCGTCTCGGCGGACCGCAGCACCGCGTGCACCGCGGTGCCGAACACGCTCGTCTTCTCGACCTCGGGCAGCGTGTCGAGCAGGCGCATCGCGTCCACCGGCCGCGGCGCGCGGATCTCGAGGATTGGGCGGCCGGCAAACACCTGCTTCAACTCCGGCACGGTCCCGAGCGCCGCCAGCCGGCCCGCCTGGATAATCGCCACGCGGTGGCAGTGCTCGGCTTCGTCGAGATAATGCGTCGTGACGAGGACGGTGGTGCCGCCCCGCGCGAGCTCGTCGATCAGCCGCCAGAACCGGCGGCGCGAGAGCGGATCGACGCCGCCGGTCGGCTCGTCCAGGAAGACGATTGGCGGCTCGTGCAGGATGGCGCACCCGAGGCTCAGCCGCTGCCGCCAGCCGGCGGCGAGCTCGCCAGTCAGCGCCCCCTCGCGGCCGCGCAGGCCCGCCATCTCGAGCGCGAAGGCACGGCGGGCGGCGAGCCGATCGCCGGACAGCCCATAGATGCCGCCGAAGAAGGCGATGTTCTGGTCGACGGTCAGCTTCTCGTAGAGCGAAAAGCGCTGCGACATGTAGCCGATGCGCCGCTTCACCGCTTCCGGATCGCTTCCGACGTCGATGCCGCCGACGCGCGCGGTTCCGGAGGAGGGCCGGAGCAGGCCGCACAACATGCGGATCGTCGTCGATTTGCCCGCGCCGTTGGCGCCGAGGAACCCGAAGATCTCGCCCTGGCCGACGTCGAACGTGAGGTCGTCGACGGCCACGAAGGCGCCGAACCGGCGCGTCAGGTGCCGCACCTCGATGGTGTTCATCGGCCGAGCGCCCGCGCCAGGCGCGCGTCGGCCAGCCGCACGCCGGCGAGCGCCCGCGTGCGATCGAGCCCGGCCTGGAGGAGCGCGACCTCGGCGTCGAGCACGTCGGTCTGCGTCGCCACGCCCGACCCGTACCGCTCGGCGACCACGCGCCGTGCCTCCCCCGCCGCCCGCACCGCATCATCGGCCGCGGCAATCGCGGCGCGCCCCGAATCGATGTCGAGCAGCCGCTGCTGCACTTCGAGCGCGAGCACCGAATCGAACTCCGCGAGGCGCTGCCGCGAGGCGGCCGCGATGCCGGCGGCCTGACGCGCTTCGGCACGCGTCCGCCCGCCGTCCCAGAGCGACCAGCCCACCGCAATCCCGGCGTCCCACGAGTCGTCCCAGCGGCGGGCGCGCGGAAAGATGCGCGGGTTGGGGCGCGCGTAATCGAACCCGCCGGTGACGGCAACGGTCGGCCGCCTGCCCGCTTCGGCCGCCAGGCGCTGCTCGTCGGCGGCGGCGATCCGCTGCTCGAGGGCCCGCCGCTCGTTGCGCAGGCCGCGGGCGTCCGCAACAAGCGCGGCCAGCGGCGACGCCGGCGCGGCGGGAACGTCCAGCGCCTCGACCGGATCGATCGGCTGCAGCAGATCGACCCCGATGAGACGCGCCAGCTCCGCCGACGCGAGCGCCCGCTGGTTTCCGGCTTCGATGAGCAGCATGCGGTCGCGCGACTCCTGCGCCTGGGCGGCGGCCACCTCGTTGGGCGGAATCAGTCCGGCGGCGAAGCGCTGGCGTACGTCGGACAGATGGGCCTGGGCGCGCGTCAGCCCCTGCTGCACCACCACCGCGGTCGCCTGCGCCGTCACCACCGCCCAGAACGCGCGCGTGACTTCGAGCCGGAGGTCGGCCTGCGCCGCGGCCACGTCGGCCTCCGCCGCCGACGCGTCGGCCCGGGCCGCGCGCTCGAGCGCGTCGGTCCGGCCGCCCGTGTAGATGGGCCACTGCAGGTCGACCCGCGTCCTGTAGTTGTCGGGCACATCCGGATACAGCACGCGCGGGCCGCCGGTCGGGCCGGGAAAGAGGAACTCGGTGACGTGATTCGTTCGCGTATATCCGGCCGACGCGCCGACGACGGGACGGTCGGCCACCTGCCGGATCTCGACGGCCGCCTCGGCCACCGAGGCGCGCGCGCGTGCTTCCGCAAGGCGATGGCTGGCCGCCACGGCCCTGGTGCGCGCCTCCTCCAGCGAGAGACGAAGCGGCTGCGCGTCCTGCGCCGCGGCGGCGCGACCAAGGACACAAGAACACGCAACCACGAAGGTCACGAAGATCACAAAGCCTTTTCTGGTCATCGCGTCCCGTCCTTTGCGGCGATCCGGCTGATGAACACGTCTTCGAGAGGCGGCGACCCCGGCATCGACGCGCGCAGCCGGGACGGCTCGTCGCTGGCAAGCAGGCGGCCCTCGTGCAGCAGCGCCACGCGCGTGCAGCGCTCGGCTTCGTCCAGATACGGCGTGGACATCAGGATCGTGATGCCGCGCGACAGCAGCTCCGACAGCAGCTTCCAGAACTCGCGGCGGGACACCGGATCGACGCCGGTCGTCGGCTCGTCGAGCAGGAGCAGCTCCGGCTCGTGGACGAGCGTGCAGACGAGCGCAAGCTTCTGCTTCATCCCGCCCGACAGCCGCTCGGCCAGCCGCCGGCGGAACGGGGCGAGCTGGGTCATCGACAGCAGTTCGTCGCGCCGCGCCTGATACCGCCGCACGCCGTGAATCTCGGCAAAGAAGGCGACATTCTCGTCCACGCTCAAATCGCCGTAGAGGCTGAAGCGCTGCGACAGGTAGCCGACGCGCTCGGTGAGGTGCCGGTGCTCGCGCACCGGGTCGCGGCCGAGGACGCGGACTTCCCCGGCATCGGCGCGCAGCAGGCCGCACATGAGGCGGATGGCCGTCGTCTTGCCCGCACCGTCCGATCCGATCAGCCCGAACATCTCGCCGCGCGCGACGTCGAACGTCACCGCATCGAGCGCGGTAGTCGCGCCGTAGCGCCGGACCGCGCCCGAGAGCTGAATGGCCGCGCTCATGGCAGCGGCAGCTCCGCATCGACCGGCATGCCGGGCTTCAGGATGCCGGCGCGATTGTCGACGCTCACTTTGATGCGATACACGAGCTTCGAGCGCTCGTCGGCGGTCTGCACGTTGCGCGGCGTGAACTCCGCCTGCGGCGAGATGTAGGTCACCGTGCCCTCGAGGGCGCTGCCGGCATCGGTGCGGACGGTGGCCGGCTGCCCGATCCGCACGCGCGGCATCGCCGGTTCGGGCACGAAGAGGTTCGCCCAGGCGTTGTCGAGATCGGTCACCACGACCAGCGGCATGCGGGGCGCGATCTGTTCCCCCGTGTCGACGAGCTTCTGGGTGACGATGCCCGCGACCGGCGACACGACCGACCCGTCCGCACGGGCTTTCTCGAGCACCGCAATCTGCGCGTCGGCGGCGGCCACACGCGCGCGCGCCGCGTCGAGCTCCTCCCGGGTGGCGCCGGCCCGCAGGCGTGACACGCCTTCGCGCCCGGCGCGCACGCGGTTCTCGGCGCCGCGCTCCCGCTCACGCGCGACGTCGACCCTCGCCTGCGCGTCGTCGCGCTGCTTCTCGGATCCGGCGTTGGCCCGGAGCAGCGCCTCGAAGCGCTCGAGATCCCGTTCCGCCGCCTTGCGCTCGGCCGCCGCGGCCGATACCTCCGTGGCCGCCGCATCCTCCTGCGCTTCGGCCTGGCGGATCTCCTGCGGCCGCGCCCCGGCCTCGAGGACGCGCCGCTGCGCATCGGCGGCCGCCCGCTCGGCGCGGGCGCGTTCGATCTGGAGCTCGACTTCGCGGGTGTCGAGCTGCGGGACCGGATCGCCGGCGGCCACGCGGTCGCCTTCGCCGACCCGCAACTGAAGGAGGCGCCCGCCGACTTCCGCGGCCACCTGCACTTCGGTCGCCTCCACGTGGCCGGAGACACGCACCATGGCGGAGGGCTCCGGCTCGCGGCACCCGCTCAGAACAGCGAGTGCCAGCCCGAGCGTCGAATAGACGTGCGTCGTATGTGTCGTCATCGGTCTCTCCGCAGCATGGCGCGTGCCGACGTCTGCACGTGCCGGATGAACTCGTCGGTCTGGCGCGGCGCCGCGGCGGCCAGGCCGGATGCGCGCTTGTGCTGGGAGACGACCCGCTGGCGCGCGAAGAAGATGAGGATGGATGGGAGGATCGTCAGGTAGGTCAGCAGCGGGTCCGCGTCGCGGAACACGCCGTCGCGCTGCCCCTGCGCGATGACGTCGCGCACCGCCAGGTACACGCCGTTCATCATCCCGAACGTCTCGTCGTCGATGTGCGGGGCGCCGGAAGCGACCTCGCGCAGCATGATCGGAGGAAACCAGGGGCGCGCGGCCGCTTCCTCGACCATCGCGCGAATCCAGGCGTCGAGCTTGGCCTCGGCCGGGTCCGGCGCGTCGGCGATGGCGCGCACGCGGGCGCCGACGGCGCGGAACATGTCGCGCAGCACCTCGACGTAGAGCGCGAGCTTGCTGCCGAAGTGGTAGTAGAGCATGGCCTTGTTGACGCGCGCCCCGGCGGCGATGCGGTCGACGCGGGCGGCTTCGAAGCCGCGATCGGCGAACTCCAGCGCGGCGGCGTGGAACAGGGCCGCGTGGGAGTCGGGACGGGCGCGTTGCATATTAACCAACTAGTTAGTTAATATATAGATCCGAACCTTTCGTCCTGTCAAGGCCGTATACGATCAGAGGGATGCGCATCGTCGTGGCCGGCGGCACCGGCCTGCTCGGCTCAGCCCTCTCCGACGAGCTCCGCCGGGAGGGACACACCGTCACGATTCTGACCCGGCGTCCCGGACAGTCGCACCATGTCCGCTGGGATCCGTACGGTTCGATTACCGGCTGGGCGCCGGTGCTCGAGGACGCCGACGCCGTGATCAACCTGGCCGGCGCGCCGATCGGCCGGCGATGGAACGCGGCGCACAAGCGCGAAATCTGGAACAGCCGCGTCCGCGCCACGCGGACGCTCGTGAGCGCCCTGAAGAGCGTACGGCGCATTCCGCCGACGTTCATCAGCGCGTCGGCAATCGGCATCTACGGGCCGCGCGGGGACGAGCCGCTCACCGAGGACAGCAGACCCGGCTCCGGCTTTCTCGCCGGGCTGAGCGCCGAGTGGGAAAAGGAAGCGCTGACCGCCGGTCCGCAGTCGCGGGTCGTGCTCGTGCGAACCGGCCTCGTGCTCGATCGCCGTGCGGGCGCCCTGCCGCGCATCGCACAGCCGTTTCAATTCTTCGTTGGCGGGCCGCTTGGATCGGGACGCCAGTACATGTCGTGGATTCACCGCGACGACTGGACGGCGCTCGTGCGGTGGGCGATCGGCAATGCCGCGGTCGCCGGTCCTCTCAACGCGACCGCGCCGAATCCGGTCACCAACCTGGAGTTCGCGCGCACGCTGGGCGCGGTGCTCCACCGCCCGGCCCTCGTGCCGGCGCCCGCCTTCGCGCTCCGGCTCGTGCTGGGGGAGATGGCTGAGACGGCGCTGACCGGCCAGCGCGTGTTTCCGGAGCAGGCGCACGCGCGAGGCTTCGAGTTCCGCCATCCGGCGCTCGAACCCGCGCTGCGCGCGCTCTATGCTGCCGCATAGAACGGTTCTCGGGTTGCTCTGGTGCTCGGGTGCCCGGGTTCCGGTTCGTTGGTTCTCAGGTACTCGGTTCAACGCCGGCGTCGGCGACCGTCGACGTACCTGGGCACCACGAACCGAAGCAACCCGTGAACCGGCACCTCAGCACCACGGAACGACGAACCTGAGAACCGCGTTAACGGGCGTAGCGATTGAGCGCGTCGAGCCAGAGGGGTACCGGCGGCGGGGTGCCTGGCGACGTACCGAACAGAATCTGCTTGCTCTCGAGCCGCTTCCCGTAAAACCGTCCGTTCGCGTCGCGGTCCTGCCGCACGGTGCTGCCGTTGACGGTCATGCCGGCAAACAGGCCTCGGGCACGGGAGTAGCTGAGGATCTGCGCGCGGAGCTGGACGTCGGTGGCGGCCTGCGCCTCGCGGCCGATCGGGCCCGCTGCGACGCCGACGTCGGCGCCGAGCTTGAACTGGTTCGACACCAGGTTCTCCAGGCCGCGCCGGTTGTTGATGACGAGGATGACATCGGCGGCCTGACCGCCAATCTGCAGCCCGAAGCTGCCGCCGGTCAGCGTCAGGAAGGCGGGCGGCGACCACCGGCCGCCGGTGCGGGCGCTGATGATGCCGCGGCCCCGCATGCCGCCGACCACGAACCCGGCGCGGATCGTGCTCGGAAAGACCGCGATGCCCTCCGCCTTGCCGAGAATCGCGCGCGGAATCGCCTTGTCCTCGGCGGCCATGATCTCGCCGAAGATGGTGGCCGCGTCGCGCACGCGCCCGGCTTCGTCCGACTCCTGCTGCTGCGCGCGCGGGGTTGAGGACGCGCCGACCAGCACAGCCGCGGCCATGGCCGCAGTCACGACGATCGTTCTCATCATGCCTAGATAATAGCCGGAGCGCCCGGCCGGAAGTTCGCGCCGAGGATGGACACCGAATCAGTGCCGAGCCAGCCGTCGAGCACGCGCGCGTACACGGCCCGGAAATCGGTCTCGTGGCGGACGTCGCCGCCGCCGTTCTCGAGCGTGGGATTCGCAGGACTGGGGTCGAGCGACGCCGCGGTGCCGTAGATTCCGCCGCGCACCGCGCCGCCCATCGCCATCATGACGCCGGCGGCTCCGTGGTCGGTACCCTGGCTGCCGTTCTCGGTGATCCGGCGGCCGAATTCCGAAAACTGCAGCACGAGGGTGTCGTTCAGCAGCCCCTGGTTCCGCAGGTCGTTATAGAAGGCCAGCAGGCCGTCGCCGACGGTGGCCATCAGGTTGGCGTACGCGCCGCCGCCCGTCAGCCCCTGGCTGGCGTGCGTGTCGAAGCCGCCGATCTGCACCCAGAACACGCGGGTGCCGATGCCCTTGACGATCGAGGCCGCCACCGTGCGCAGCGCCAGCGCGAACCCGTTGTTCGCGTAGGTCGCCGTGGGCGCGTAGGCGTTGACCGAGGAGACGCGATCGAGCGTGCTGAGCGCGCCGCGAATCGACCCGTTGACAAAGGACAGATGCGGGCGGCTCACCGACACGTGCGATGAAATGCGCGTGGCGGCCGCGCGCTCGTTGAGCGCCTCCGCGGCGGCGTTCGGACTCGACAGACTGTAGATTCGCGCGTCCGGGATCGCCGGCACCGCGACGCTCCGCGCGACGAGCGCGCGCGGCGTCTCCCGGGTGGCGTTCCACCCCGCCAGCGGATCGACCGGCGACGGCAGCGTGTCCAGATAGCGCCCGAGCCACCCGACGCCGGTGGGCACGTTGGGGTCGCCGGTGCCCCAGATGTCGAGGCCCTGGAAATGCGAGCGGCTGGAATTCACGTACCCGGTCCGCTGCACGACGGCGAGGCGCCCCTGGTTGAAGATGTCCCGCAGCCCCGTCAACCGCGGATGCAGCCCGAGCGCCTTGCCGCTCGTGTCGCTGCCGATCTGCAGCACCTGCCCCGCCGGGATCGCAATGGACGGACGGCGGCTGGCATAGAACGGGTCCCGATAGGGCACGAGCGTGCTCAGCGCGTCGTTGCCGCCGGCGAGATAGACCACGACGAGATTCCGGCTCCGCGCGCCCTGCGCGAGCGCGATGTCGCTCAGAAAGGCGGGCGCGGCAAAGCTGACGGTGAACGCCGCCACGCCGTCACGAATGAACTCCCGACGCGAAGCCTGTCTCATCGGCATCCTGTTCAGACGAACTGGTACTCGGCCGACCCCGCGACCAGCCTGACCAGCCCCGCGGCCTTCGTGTTGACCTGCGCGTCGGCGCCGGTCCAGGCCGCGCCGGCCTGCACATACGCCACCAGGTCGTTGTACGACAGGCGGTCGAACGGCGCGGGCGACAGCCGTTCGAACAGCAGATAGTCGACCAGCGTCTCGGGCGACGCCCGGTACGACAGCGCCGCGCGCGCGAGATTGACCTTCTGGTTGGCGGCCAGGGCAGCCGCGAAGTTCATCCGCGCGAGCATCGCGCCGGTCCCGAACCACCCGGGCCCGAGCTCCCATCCGGCGACATCGGGCGGCTCGAAGAGCGTCTGCCCCATGTTGGTCAGGGGCGTCCGGGCCGCATCGACCGACAGCCCGTTCCAGCCGACCTCCCGGATGGCGCGCACGACGAACTCGGCCGGCCAGGAATACCGGGTGAACCACCGGTCCGGATCGGAGAACCAGGGCGATTCCAGGATGTAACGCACCACCGGCTTCATCTCCAGGCCGGCGCGCAGGTACTCGGCGGCGACGCTCTCGACAAACGCGGGATCCGGGGCGTCGAGCTCGCTGACGAAGAAGTTCCACAGCTTGCGCGCCAGCCGCCGGGCCGTCTCCGGCTGGCGCGCGAGCGCCGTGATGAAGTCGATGCCGTCCTGCATCCCGTCTGCGGCCGCGCGGGCTGGAATCGTCTTGTTCCCGTCGTTGTAGATGGGGAACGTGAACGTCTTCGCCGTTGCGTCGTGCTGGTTCGGGTTGTAGAGGAACTCGTAGTACGCGTTGGGATCGTTGGTGGTCGTGGCGCCCTTGATGGCGCTGAGGTTCCATCCGGTGAACACGCGCGCCGCGGCATACACGTCCTGCTCGGTGTAGTTGCCCACACCCCACGTGAACAGTTCCATGATCTCGCGGGCGAAGTTCTCCTGCGGGCGGCCGCGCACGTTGAGGCGTCCGTCGAGCCACACGAGCGTCGCCGGATCCTTCGCCACCTCGAGCAGCAGGTCGCGGAAGTTGCCGAGCGCGTGCGTGCGGAAGAGCTCGATCTGTCCGGGCGGCCCCGGCAGCACACCGGCCTTGGCCGCCATCATCTTCGTGCCCACAATCGCGCCGTAGGTGCCCGCCACCTTGCTGTACGCGGTCGCGAAGTGGTTGTGCCAGAAGAGCGCCATCTTTTCCTGCAGCGGGCGCTGCGAGTGCACCATCCGGAACAGCCAGCGCTGGCGCGCATCGTCGATGTTCGTATCCGGCGAAAACTGCCGGCCGGGCGCGGTCACCCCCACATAGCTGCTCAGCCCGATCTTCGCGTCGACGTCGTCGGGCTGGCGTTCGTACTCGACGAGATGGTCGATGACGCTCGCCACCGACGCCTCGGCGAAACGGACGGCGTCGTCCGCGTTCAAACCGAACGCCGCCCGCCGCATCAGATGTTCGACCTGCCAGTTTTCGCGCGGCATGGATGTGAAAGTAGCGAACTCAATTCTAGATGCCACGGGGCGATCTGCCGCGCGCAAATTTTTCGAGGCGGATTACGCTTCTGTCGCCTCGTTTCCGATTTGTGATAGGGCTTGACCAATATCGCCGGCGGAGGGACACTCCCACGCACTATGCGCCATAAAACCATTCTCGTTGTCGCGATGATTACCGTTTCTGCACTCGCCGGCGCCCCGGCCCACGGACAGCAGGGTGGCCGGCGGGGCGGCGGCCCGGGCCCTGCGGCGCCGGCGGTGCCGAATCTGGCCACCGACAAGACGATGTTCTGGCCGGCGGCCGACATCGAGGCGCGGTGGAAAGAGAACGAAGCCCTCAAGCGGAACAACTCCCGCCTGTTCAACGGGCCCACGAACATCAGCGCGAACGTCCGCATTGTTGCGGGCGAGGATCCGCCCCTCACCCACGAGACGACGGCCGATCTCTGGATCGTCACCGCCGGAACCGCCGTGGCGCGGACCGACGGCAAGCTGGCCGGCACCTCGATCAGCAACCCGACGACGCGGCCGGTGGGCGCGGGCGACGTCCTGTACGTGCCGCCGGGCGTACCGCACCACTTCACTGAGATGAAGGGCTTCAGGGCCTGGCTGATGCGCTTCGATACGCTCGGCCTGGTGCGCACGACGCCGGCGCCGCCGGCCGCTCCGGCCCGCGGCCGCGGCGCGGCGCCCGCCGAAGCCGGCAGAGGACGCGGCGGACGGGCGGGCGGCGCAGCGCCGGCGCCGGTGCCCGACCTCGCCACCGACAAGACGATGTTCTGGCCGGCCGCCGACATCGACGCGCGCTGGAAGGAGAACGAAGCCCTCAAGCGCAACAACTCGCGGCTCTTCAACGGCCCGACCAACATCAGCGCGAACGTCCGGATCGTCGCCGGCAACGATCCCCCGGC
>JACQZV010000092.1 GCA_016213695.1 Acidobacteriota bacterium
CGAAAGACGGGTTCGGCTGGCGGTTGCCGGCCGACCGCGTGATGCACTGAACGACGCGTCAGGCGCGGACGTCAGGCGCGGACGTAGTGTCCGGCTTCAGGACGTAGTGTCCGGCTTCAGGACGTAGTGTCCGGCTTCAGCCGGACTTCAAGGCAACTGCGCGACCGCGGTCTGCACCTGCAACTCACCGCCCTCAGTCCCGCTGCCGCTCCAGGCAAAGATCAGTTCGTTGCCCACGCGTCCGATGCGCGGATAGCCGCTGGCCTGCCCGCCGCTCACCGCGGCCACGCCAATCGGCGCCGACCTGGCGCCCGAGCGCTCGACGCGGCGGATGCGGAAGTCGGATCGTCCTTCCGCGTACTCGACCCACGACGCGACCGCCGATCCATCGTCGAGCAGCTCGACGTCCACGCGGCCGAGCGAGCCGCCGTCGTCCAGGCGAATCGGCATGCCCCACGTGCGGCCCGCGTCGCTCGAGAACGCGGCATAGGCCTGACCCTGGTCGTTCTTCACGGTGAACCAGGCGGCGGCGACGTCGCGGCCGCGCGCGCTCAGCATCGGCCCGTTGACCGGGCAGAAGTCAATCTTCCAGTTGTCGCGGCTGACCGCCGCGGCGGTGGTCCACTTCCCGCCATCGAGGCGCGAGACGGCGATGTCGCGGATCTCGTCGTCGCTGCGATCGCGGAAGGCGGTCAGCAGCCCGTCGGCGGTGGCGACCGCCGTTGTCGGACAGCACTCGCACACGCGGTGATCGATTTCCGTGTCGCTCGTCTGCGTGCCGGCCGCGTCGAAGGCGGCGTAGCGCAGCGTCATGGTGCCGCTCGCCGGGTCCTTGTCGAGGACCTCGCTGTTACGGCCGTCGAGCCAGACGACGCCGAGCGTGTTGCCGGGCATGTCGACGAGGGACGCGAAGCCGTGCTGCGTCTTCGTGCCGTCGTGGTGCGGCATGAACGAGGCGCCCCAGGTCTTGCCGTTGTCCTTCGAAGACGAGAGCCGCAGGTTGTAGGCCTCGGTCACCGGGTCGACCTGCTGCAGCCACTGCGCGACGAGCGTGCCGTCCCCGAGCCGGATGACTGACGGCACGTCCGCGTAGCTGAGGAACCAGTCGTCACCCGACGCCGCCGTGACGGGCGCCGACCATCCGTCGCCTGAGCGTTCGGCAAACTTGAGGTGGCTGGTCTTGCCGGCGCGCTCGACCCAGCTGAGGATGCGGCCGCGGCCCGCGTCGACGATCTGGGGCTCGCTCGTGTCTGGACCTGCAGGCGAGGCGACGCGCTGTACGGTCACGGTCCACTGGGCCGGCTCCCGCCGGCCGCACGACGCGGCAGCCGCCAGCACGACTGCGGCCGCGACGGCCGCCACGATCAATCGCATTGGCATGCGTGTGCGCACAGCATACCATCGTGGGGATGACCTGGATCGCGATCGCGATCGGTGGGGCCCTGGGCTCGGTGGCGCGCCACGGCGTGAATCACGTGGTGCACGCTCGATGGTTGACCACGCGGTTTCCCGTGGCGACGGTTGCGATCAACGTTGGGGGCTGCTTTCTGATCGGGCTGCTGGCGGGCCTGGTCGCCGCCGAGAGGGTGACCCTGAGACTGCACTGGCGTGAGTTCGTCTTCGTCGGTCTGCTGGGCGGGTTCACCACCTTTTCGACGTTCGGCCTCGACACGTTTCTCCTGTCCCGCACGCACTCGATGGGCCACGCCACGCTCAACGTGGTGCTGCACGTCGCAGGCGGCCTGTTCGCCGTCTGGACCGGCTACCAGATCGGCACCAGGGCCTGACGCACGCGATGCTGTTCGACGTGCTCATCGTGGTGGCAGCGTTCGGCGGCGGGCTTGTCGCCGCCGTGGCAGGATTCGGCATCGGGAGCCTGCTCACGCCTGCGCTGGCCTGGCAGATCGACGCCCGCCTGGCGGTGGCGGCGGTCTCCATCCCGCATGTGATCGGCACGGCCCTCCGGTTCCGGCTGCTCGGCGGCCGGATCGACCGGCGCGTGCTCTGGAGCTTCGGCGTGATGAGCGCGGCCGGCGGCCTTGTGGGCGCGCTGCTGCAGGCGCGCACCAGCACTCCGGCGCTCATGCTGCTCTTTGGCGGACTGCTGCTCTTCACCGCCGCGGCGGAACTGACCGGACTCGGGCGGCGGATGCGGTTTGGCGGACTGCTGGCGTGGACGGCGGGAGCGGCGTCGGGACTGCTCGGCGGCCTGGTCGGCAATCAGGGCGGCATCCGATCGGCGGCGCTCCTCGGCGTCGAGCTGCCGAAGCAGGCGTTTGTCGCGACCGCGACCGCCGTGGCGCTCATGGTGGATGCGGCGCGGGTGCCGGTGTATCTGTGGTCCCTCGGCCGCTCGCTGGTGCCGCTCGCGGGGGTGATTGCGCTGGCGGCGGCGGGCGTCGTCGCGGGCACGCTGTTCGGCAACCGCGTGCTCGAGCGTATTCCCGAGCAGTCGTTCAGACGCACGGTGGCCAAACTTCTCGCCGTGCTCGGCGCCGCGATGGCGGTCCAGGGCATGCGGCCGTAGACGAGACCGGGCCGCCATATGTATCCCGTCCTCTTCCGCATCGGTCAGTTCGAGATCACGAGCTTCGGCGCGATGGTGGCCGTTGGCGCGCTGGTCGGCCTCTGGCTCTTCCGGCGCGAGCTGGACCGATCCGGGCTGCCGGTCGAGGCCACCGACGCCGCTGTGTGGGGTGTGCTGGGCGGACTGCTCGGGGCGAAGCTCCTGTGGGTGTTCGAGCACGTTGGGGACGGCCCGTTCGCGGCGCTGTTCTTCACACGCGGCGGCATGAGCTGGTTCGGCGGGCTTGCCGGGGGGGTGGGCGTGGGAGTGGCGGTGATGATCGGGCGGCGCCTGCCGCTCGGTGCGACGCTGGCCGCCGCGACGCCGGCGCTCGCGTTCGGCCATCTCCTCGGGCGCATCGGCTGCTTCCTGGTCGGCGATGACTACGGCCGGCCGAGCAGCCTGCCGTGGGCGGTTGCGTTTCCGGATGGCCTGCCGCCGACCGACGTGCCGGTACACCCGACGCAGCTCTACGAGGCGCTGTTCCTCGGGTGGCTCGGATGGATGCTGCTGCGCTGGCGCCGGCACGGCGCGCCAGACCTCGTCGTGCTCGGGCGCTACGTGATGCTGGCCGGGATCGCACGGTTCCTGATCGAATTCATCCGCGTGAACGAACGGGTGGCGCTGGGCCTGACGGTGGCGCAGTGGGCCTCGCTCGCGCTGCTGGCCGCGGGCGGGCTCGTCCTCGGCGCCGCACGGTCGTCCGCGGCGGGGAGACGCACATGACACAGACGCTGCCGATCGTCTGCACGTTGACGCCAGACACGCTGGCCACGCGGAAGGCGCAACTGCTGCCGGGCCTGTTCACACGCGCGCAGGACACCGAGCCGACCTCCGACGGGTACCGCCTGACATTCGACGCGTCGGCCGCGACGCTGCGTGCCATCGCGACCGCCATCGACGCCGAACGTCACTGCTGCCGGTTCCTCCGGTTCGAGCTGACCGTTGAGCCCGACGCGGGACCGGTCGTGTTGACGCTGAGCGGCCCGCCCGGCGCACGCGAATTCGTCGCGGCGCTCTGCGACTTATAAAGGGATCTCACTTGGGTTTCCGCCCGCTCCTTGCTCCGTCATTCATTACCGCGTGCCGAGGACGGTCGCACATCGTCCGGATTCGGCCGCCGGCCCACTTCGACCGGTACGACCAGTCGCTGCCGATTCCGCCACACCTCCAGCCGAACGACGGTGCCTGGCGGTCTGGCTCGGACGTGCCGATACAAGTCCCGCAGCTTCAGTGAAGGGGAGTCCGCGAACCCGGTGACGACGTCGCCTGAGAGCAGTCCTGCCTGAGCCGCCGGCCCATTGTCCGTGACGGCGATGAGGATGAGACCGGCAGACAGCTTCCGGGCAGCGGCGCCAGCAGGCGACAGCGGGGCGGTGACGACTCCGATCCACCCATGATCGACCGAGCCAGTGAGGAGGCGCGGAAGCACCTCCGTCACGATGGACACTGGAATCGCGAGATTCAGACCGACGTTCATCCCGTTCGGCGAAAGGATGCCCACATTGATCCCCACAACGGCGCCGGCGAGATTGAGCAGCGGGCCGCCGCTGCTTCCCGGACTGATTGCCGCATCCGTTTGCAGGAATTCCACACCCGAATCGTCGAGGGCACGCGCCTTTGCACTCACGATGCCCGCCGTGACGGTATGGTGCAGTCCAAGTGGGTTGCCAATGGCGACCACCCAGTCTCCGACTCGAAGCCGATCCGAGTCACCCAGCGGCGCGGGCCGCAGTCCCCGAACGTCGGAGGCGCGGAGGAGCGCGAGATCCAGGTCGGGGTCCGTGCCGATCACCGTCGCTATGACGTCGTCACCGTCGGGTGTTCGCACATGAACCGCGTGTGCGCCGGCGACAACGTGTGCATTGGTCACAATCAGACCGTGGGCATCGACCACGACACCCGATCCGAGTCCCTGCTGACCGGTCGGCGGAGTCAGGAGATCCCACGTCTCATCAGGACCGGGACTCAAGGTATGCAGGGCCACGACGGAACTGGCGCGCACACGCGCGACGCGGGCAATTGAGTCAGTACGGAGCGGCGGTGCCGGACCCGGTGGGACCGGTGACTGCGCCGCGACCAGCGACGCGCCTGTGAGCATCGCGAGCGCCGTAGCGAACGCGGCAAGGCATCGGCGGCTCCAGAGTGTCATGTGTGGCCCCCTTCCGATCGCATCGGTTCGCCGTCACTGATCTGACTGGCCGCTTCGTGTACGCCGGGTGGCCCGTGCAATACGTGCAGCTCGCGGCCGTCTCGAATCCGATAGAACGTCTCCACCGGCAGCACCGACACGAACCCGTCACCCGCGATACCGGTGTGGGCGGCCGTGACGATCGTCTCGGCGATCTGTTGTGCCTGCGTGGCGTCGGCAAAGATCTCGATGCGCACGTGCGCCGACATCCAGCCGGGCGTCAGGAAGCTGGCCTCCTCGCCGAAGCCCTTCACACGGGACACGGTGATACCCGGCACGCCAAGCCGTATCAGCCGGTCTTCCACCTCAGTGAGCACGCTTGTGCGGACGATCGCCATGACGTTCTTGATGTCCATCGAAAGGCTCCTACTCCCGCGCGGTTGCCGCCGGGTGGAGACTCGGCGGATTCACGCGCGCCCACAACGTGTCGTAGAACCCGTCCGGCAGATCCGACTTGAGCTCGAACACGAAGGGGCGCGTGTCGCCGCTGCCGCCTTCGTATGCGACGATCTGCAGGCGGAACCGGTCCAGCCGCAGCACGCTGTCGATGTCTCCGAAGCGCCAGTAGCGGCTGGCTTGCTCCTGCTCGGTCAGGTACAGGAGGTGACCGTTGTACAGGACGAGTGTGCCTTCGCTGCCGCGACCCTGCCGCTGGTGCTTGGCGCGCACACGGAAGAGCGGTTCGCCACCGTACCGGGGCATCACGGCGGTCACGAGTGGACGGGCGATGCGCTCCAGCAGGAATGTCACCAGATCTGACGACGCGGCTCCGTGAACGACCGTGAAGTCGAACCGTCGATCCGCGCCGCGTCGCAAGCGCCCCCGGTCTTCGTAGGTGAGCACGGCAATCCGGGTCGGCGAGAGGATCTGCACCTGCTTCACGTCGTCATAGGCCCACCGGCGCGCGTCGTCGGTGTCTGTCGTCCGGTACTCGATGCCCTCCGCCGTGAGCACCAGTGTCCCTGTGCTGCCGCCGAACAGTCGGTCTCGCCTGACCGCCAGCTCAAACGGTGGACCGGCGGCTGCGGCGGAACAGGCGCAGCCCAGCACGATCAGGGTGACTGCCATCGCCGTTGCGCGCAGTTGACGTCGCATGATGAAGTCCCCTTGCTCTACGAATCGGTGGCGCGCGCGAGCGCCGGCTTGACCTCGCGGTGCCACTTCCAGAGTGCGAAGATGACGGGATAGATGAGGAGCTGCAGTGCGAACGAGGACATCACGCCGCCCACCATCGGCGCCGCGATCCGTTTCATGACGTCGGCGCCGGCTCCCGTGCTCCACATGATCGGGAGCAGACCCAGCAGGATGGCCATGACCGCCATCATTTTTGGCCGCAGGCGCTGCACGGCGCCGTCCTCGACGGCGGCATTCAGATCCGCCAGGCTCTTCATGCGACCCTCCCGTTTGAAGCGTTCGTAGGCGAGATCCAGGTACAACAGCATGACGACGCCGGTCTCCGCATCGACGCCGGCGAGCGCAATGATCCCGACCCAGACGGCCACGCTCATGTTGTAGTCGAGCAGGTAGATCAGCCAGAACGCGCCAATCAGCGAGAACGGCACTGCCAGCAGCACGATCGCGATCTTGGTGACGTTCTGCATGTTGAAGTAGAGGAGCACGATCACGATCAGGAGCGTCACGGGAATGACGATCTTCAGGCGTTCGGCGGCGCGCATCATGTACTCGTACTGGCCGCTCCACTCGAGCGTGTAACCCTCCGGCAGGGGCACCATCGTGTTGACCGCCCGCTTCGCGTCGTCCACGTAGCTCCCGATGTCGCGATCGGCCACATCGACATAGACGTACCCGAGGAGTTGGGCCTGTTCGGTGCGGATCACCGTCGGGCCCGTGCTCGTCGTGATATCGGCCACCTGGCTGATCGGGATCTGTGTGCCGCCTGGCGTCGAGATCAGGGTGCGCTTGATCTCGTTGATGTCGCTGCGGTAGTAGCGCTGATACCGGACGTTGACCGGAAACCGCTCCCGCCCCTCAATGGTCGTCGTGACGTTGGTCCCGCCGATGGCCGACTCGATGACCATTTCGACGTCCTGAATGGACAGGCCGTAGCGCGCGATCTGATCGCGCTTGATGGCGAAGTCGACGTAGTAACCGCCGGTGACGCGCTCGGCAAAGACGTTGCGCGTTCCCCGGACGCTCGCAATGGCGCCTTCGATCTGTGCGCCGATCTCATTGATGGTGTCGAGCGTCGGTCCGAAAATCTTGATCCCGACCGGAGTGCGTATCCCCGTGGACAGCATGTCGACGCGTGCCTTGATCGGCATCGTCCAGGCGTTGGCGACGCCGGGCAGCCGGACGACCTTGTCCAGCTCGGCTTCGAGCCTCGCGGGCGTCATGCCGGGACGCCACTCGGCCTCGGGCTTGAGGTTGATGACCGTCTCGATCATCTCGAGCGGCGCCGGGTCCGTGGCAGACAGCGCGCGGCCCGCCTTGCCGAAGACGGACGCGACTTCAGGTACCTGCATGATCATCTTGTCCTGCATGGCGAGGACTTGCTGGGCGGTCTGCACCGACGCGCCCGGCAGCGTGATCGGCATGTAGAGGATCGTGCCCTCATAGAGGGGCGGCATGAACTCCGAGCCGAGCATCATGAACACCGGGACGGTGCTGAGCATCAGCGCGACTGCCGTGAGGAGCGTCAGTGCGCGATGGCGCAGCACCAGACGCACGCATGGGTGGTAGATCCAGATCAGGAAGCGGTTGACCGGGTTCTGGTCCTCTCTCGGAATGCGGCCCCGAATGAGGAAGACCATCAGGAACGGCACGATGATGACCGAGGTCAGCGCGGCGAACCCCATCGCGAAGGTCTTGGTGAACGCCAGCGGCTTGAACAGCCGCCCTTCTTGTCCCTCGAGCGTGAAGATCGGCAGGAACGAGACCGTGATGATGAGCAATGAGAAGAACAGCGGCCGGCCGACTTCCTTCGCGGCCTCGATCAGGATGTCCTTCCGCGGCTTCGCTCCGGAGTCGTGCTCGAGGTGCTTGTGCGCGTTCTCAATCATGATGATCGCCGCGTCGACCATCGCGCCGATCGCAATCGCGATCCCGCCAAGGCTCATGATGTTCGACCCCAGCCCGATGTATCTCATCGCGACGAAGGACAGCAGGATCGAGAGGGGCAGCGTGAGGATCGCGACCAGGGCGCTCCGGAAGTGCCACAGGAAGATCACGCACACGAGCGAGACGATCATCATCTCCTCGAGGAGCTTGTCCTTCAGGGTGTCGATGGAGCGCTCGATGAGGCCGGAACGATCGTACGTGGTCACGAACTCCACACCGTCCGGCAGGGCGGGCTGGACGCGCTCCCTCACTGCCTTCTTGATGTTCTCGATGACCCCGTAGGTATCGACCCCGTAGCGGATGACGACGATGCCGCCAGCGACGTCGCCGTCGCCGTTGAGCTCCGCCACGCCGCGCCGCATGTCGGGCCCGAGGTGCACCCGCCCGACGTCTTTGACCAGAATCGGCGTGCCGTCCGGCCTGGCCCCGAGGCTGACGTGCTCGATGTCCCCGACGTTCTGGATGTAGCCCCGGCCGCGCACCATGTACTCGCGGCCGGTCCATTCGACGACACGCCCGCCGACGTCGTTATTGCTCGTCCGCACCGCGGCGATGACCATGTCGATCGGCATGTTGTAGGCGAGCAACGCGTTTGGATCGATCTCGATCTGGTACTGCTTTACGTAGCCTCCGACAGGTGCGACCTCTGCCACGCCGGTCACGCTGCGGAGCCAGTACTGGACGTACCAGTCGTTGAGCGTGCGAAGGCGGGAGAGGTCGTTCTTGCCCGAGCGGTCGACGAGGGCGTACTCAAAGCCCCACCCCACGCCGGTGGCATCCGGTCCCAGTACCGGTGTGACGCCTGCCGGCAGCCGCCCCTGCAGCCCGTTCAGGTACTCGAGTACACGGCTCCGAGCCCAGTACGGGTCGGTGCCGTCCTGAAAGATCACGTACACGAACGACACATCGAAGTACGAGAACCCGCGCACCACCTTGACATTGGGCGCCGAGATCAACGCCGTGACGATCGGGTAGGTGACCTGGTCCTCGACCAGCGTGGGACTGCGTCCCTCCCAGTTGGCGGTCACAATCACCTGCACGTCGGACAGGTCGGGGATCGCGTCGATCGGCGTGTCGCGGATCGCCCAGACACCGGCGCCGACGATGCCGAGCATCAGCAGCAGGACGATGACGGCGTTCCTGGCGCTGAACTCGATGAGTCTGTTGATCACGGCTGTTCTCTGCTGATTACCGCTGGTTGTGCTGCTGGTGGCCGGGTGCCGGGGCCGTCGGGGTGCTCGGTGTGGCGGGTGTGGCGGCTCCGGTGCCTGCACCTTCCGTATCGCCGCCCATCTTCATGCCAGGCATATTGGCCATGGCACCCAGGGCGGCCTGCAGGTTCGTTTCCGAGTCAATGAGGAACTGCGCGGACGTGACCACGCGGTCTCCGGCTGCCAAGCCCTTGATCACCGGATAGAACTGGTCGACCGCTTCGCCGACCTCGACTTCGCGCGGCTCGAAATAGCCGTTCGGGTGGGCCAGCAGCGCATACCGTGTGACGCCGTTGTCGAGCAGCGCTTCTTTGGGCAGCGCAAGCTGCGCGCCGGCCGAACGGCGCAGGATCACCGTGACATAACTTCCCGGCTTGAGCTCGAGGCCCGGATTCCTGAACTCGATCCGAACCCGCGCGCGCCGGGTCTCGGGATTGACGTCCGGATAGACAAACGCGACTCGTCCTCTCAGGCGGCGCGTCGACTGGCCGTACGGGAACTCGACTTCGGCCGAGTCACCGAGCTTCACGGTGCGCGCTTCGTACTCGAAGAGCTGCCCGACAACCCAGATCGTCGACAGGTCGGCAATCTTCGCGGTGCTGGTCTCTGGCGTGATGTACTGACCCGCATACGTGTTGCGCTCGAGCACGATGCCATCGAAGGGCGAATAGAGCGTCAGCGTCCGCCGCGCCTCGCCGGTGCCCTCCAGTTCCGCGATCTGCACGTCCGTGATGTCCCAGAGACGCAGCCGGTCACGTGTCGCTGAGACGAGGGACTCGGCGCCGGATCGGGTTTCCGGAAAGATGCTGTCTCCCAGTTGCCGTTGTGCCTTGAGCGCAAGCAGGTACTCGTTCTGCGTGGCGACCAGGTCCGGGCTGTAAATCGTCAGCAGTGGCTGGCCGCGTCGTACCGGCTTGCCGACGAAGTCGACGAAGACGCGCTCGACCCAGCCGGAGACCTTCGGGTGAACCTCGGTCACCCGCGTTTCGTCGTAGGCAAGGGCGCCGACCGTACGGATGGTGGCATCAAGCGCTCGCGATTCCACGGCTGCCGTCCGCACACCAATAAGCTGTTGCCGCGCGGGCGAGATGTACACAGCGCGGTGTCCTGGCGTCCCTGCCTCGCCCTCCATATCCATGCCGGCCATCGCCTCTCCCTTCGGATCGGGTACGTCGCTGCCGGCGGTGGCGGTCGGTGCGGCCGTGATCTCCGGCTGCGGGGCAGCGAACCAGCGGAGCGCGAGCACGGCGCCGCCGGCACCGATGGCCAGTGACGCCGCGGCAATCACCACGTAAGTGCGGGCGCGAGTCGCACGGGAAGATGTGTCGATCATGTTCGTGTCCTATCTCACGAGTGTGAGGCCGGTCAGAGACTCGAGGCGCGCCAGCGCCTGTCCGGCGCGGGCCGTCTGTTCCTCGTAATTGAGCTCGTAGGTGAGCACCGTGAGGAAGTTCGTCAGGACGCTGAGAAAATCCAGGCGGCCCACCTGATACGAGGCCAGCGAGGACTCGAGCGCCAGCCGCGCCTGCGGCAGGGTGCTGTCGCTGTAGAGGTCCGCGAGCCGCCGGCTGGTGGTCGCCGCGAGATACTCACGTGTCGTCTGTGCGACCGCGGTCGAGAGCGTGTTGTCGCGCATTCGCCGGCTGCTGTCGAGCGCAGCGGCCGCCTCCGCGATCATCGGCCGCTGCCTGCGCTGCCAGAAGACCGGCAGCGTCACCATGACATCCACGCCATACATCCACGGCATGTCGCCCGTGAACTTCTGGGACGTGACGTTCACCGCGAAGTCGGGCAGGACCTCTCTCCTGGCGAGCGACAGCGCCTGCTGGCCGCGATCGATCACTCGCTCGTCCCGCTTCAGCGCCGGGTAGTTCTGCTGCACGAGCGTGCGCAGCTCCCCGACCGAGGGAATCACCGTGCTGGCGTCGTACGCGAGCGCGCTGTCGAGCGGCGCGTCCGGCGGGCGAAACAGCAGGCCGTTGATCCGGGCGCTGAGGGTGTCGCGCTCCTGCGTGAATACGGCCTCGCGCTCGAGGATCATCGAGATCTCGACCTGGGCCTTCAGCACGTCCTGCTGAAGGCCCTGCCCGACGCGGAACTGTGCCTCGGCGATCTGGCGAAACTGCTCGAGCCGTTCTTTGCTGCGCTGGATCACGCCGAGGCTGCGATTGATGTACACGTACTCGACGTACGCCATCTTCAGTTCGGCGATGAGGCGGGTCCGCGTGTCCTCCGCGTTCCAGCGCTCGGCGTCCACTTCGGTGGCGGCCACGCGACGCTGCAGGCCGAGCTTCCCCGGATAGGGGATCTCCTGCGAGAGGCCGAATTGACGGAAGCTGCCCGGCGCGCTCGCTGATGGGAAGAACGGAAGCCGGAGCATGCCGCCCATGTAGCCGACGCGAAGGGAGGGGTCGGGCGGCGCGCCGGCGGGGGCGACGCGTGCCACACGCATGTCGATCTCGCGGCGCGCGGCCTTGAGCTCCGGGTTGTTGCGATCGAGTTCCTCCACGAGTGACGTCAGGGTTGAAAGCGGCGCCCGCGCTGTCTGGCCACTGGCGAAGAGCATCCCGATGCGCGCGGACGACGCATCTCCGGCCGCGACTTGCGCGAAGCCCGATGTCGCGGAGGCGAGAGCCATTGCGCCGAAGGCCACGATGAGCTGGGGCTTCATTGGTGCCCACCGCCCCTTGAACGGCTTCATGCGCGCGTCCCCTATCGGGCGCCGCCCGCAAGGTTCCTGTGCATCGCGGCCGCCTGGGCGATTCGTGTTTCTCGATAGGCTTGCGCCATCGTCGCGTGGTCTGCAGGATCTCCACGCGTGATGAGTTCCTGCACTTGGAGTGAGTTCCGCACTGCCGATGGCAACGTCTGTGCGGCGGCGCCTCCCACGAATGTGAGAGGGGCCAGTACGCCCGTGGAGATCGTACGGAAATGGATCGGTGTCATGACACGCTCCGTTCGTTCTGAAGTGAACCTGCGGGACGCGGCACCGCGAACCCTTGTTGTCGTTGAATGCGGGCGCGGGCGCGGGCGCGGGATCGCGTGGGCGTTGTGGGCCCCGCGGGCGAGCCTTCAGATGCGGAGGATGGTGACGCTGATGGCCAGCGGGAGACCTGCGTTCCCACGCAATAGGAACGCTCCGTCGTCGTGACGGAGGTCGCGCAGTGACGCAGAAACAGCGGTGGCAACCGCCAGTTCGCACCCGGTCGCAACGGCTTTGTAGGTCGGCTCTGTCACGAACGGGCTCAGTGCGGCCGCGCCTACACACGTATCCGCTGCGCTCTGGATGTCCTGTTCGCTTTGGTGGTACACGCCGTGACACAAGACGCCAGCCACGCCATTCGAGTCCGATTCCGACTGGCACCAGGCGTCGCACACAAAGCGCGCATCCGGGCCGCCGGTGAGGGCCATCAGAATCAGCAGCGTCGGGAGTCGGAACATATCGACACAGCCGGAAGAGCAATAGTGATGCCGCGAGATGGGTGGCCTCTTCGTCGCGAAAGTCGGCGTTCGTGTGCGCATGGAACCGGTGTGGCACCACCGTGTAGCAGAAAAATCCTCACTGCTGTTGGAAAACACCGAGGTCAATCGGTAAGGGCAGCTAGAAGCTGATTCGAAGCCCGACCCGGGCCGCGCGCGGCGGCTGCACGGCCGTCGGGCTGCGAAACGCCGCGCCGGTGACGACGTGCTCTTCGACCTCCTTGTCGCTGTTCAGGAGGTTGAATACCTCGAGGATCCCCGCCACCCTCGTCCTTCCGATGGTCAGCGCCTTTTCGAGATGCGCATCGACCGTCAGCGTGAAAGTGAACCGGGTTCGTCCCGGTCGATAGCCGTAGATCGCTTCGGCGCCCTGATTGAGGTCGGGCACGACCGACAGCCGTCCGAACGGCTGGCCGTCCTGGTAGCGGGCGACCGCGCTCAGCAGGTAGTCCCCCGGTGCGCGAACGCTGGCCCACCATTTCATGACGTAGCCGCGATCGAAAAAGGCGTGGCCGCGGGCATAGGTCGCGGCGTTTGGATTCTCGAAGAGTTCTCCAATCACCCCCGGGTCGTTCTCGAGCGGTCTGAAGCCGCGGTTTCCTCCGAGCGCGAAGCTGTGGTACGCGGAACCTTCGAAGCGCGTCCGCAACCGGCTCGCGATTCGTCCCTCAACGGTGACGTCCACGCCGTGATAGGAGGCCTCGTGCCCCGGTGGATTCGTCAGCACGTACTGGTCCCGGCCGAAACTGAACGGCTCGCGGTCGTACACGGAGAGGAGACGCTCCTCGACGGGGTCGCGGAAGGGCTCGCCGGGATCCAGGACGTATCGGAGCACGTAATCCGAGGTCGTGACACCGGTGTTGAGCGAACCGATGAGGTGGTGTTCGTGGCGGTGCACGCCCATGACGCGCACGGACCAGGATCCGACGCGCGCGTCGACGCCGCCCGCGAATTCATCGGTATGGGGCCTCTCGAGATTCGGATCGATACGGTTGGGTCCCGAACTGGCGCAGCACGGACCGACGAGTGCGACCAGCGTGCCGCGCTCTCCCTCCTGCAGGACCCGGTCGGCATTGACGTCGTTCCATCGGTACACTCGACCGGACAGCGCGGATGGGTCGCCGTAGGCGAAGTCATCGAGCGGCAGGCGGTGGAGGTATCGTGCGTAGCCGCCGAAGAGCGCCACGCGTCCGCGTGTCTCGAGGAGCCAGCGGCCGGTCAGGCGCGGCGCCGCCGACCGCCACGACATGGAACTGCCGCCCTGCGCCGAGCCGCCGGTCGATTCCATTCGCACGCCGGCGTCGACGCGACCGCGGTCTCCGAGCAATACGCGGTCGCTGGCATAGGCCGCCACGTCGGTGGACGTCCAGCGCGTCTGCGGGCCACCGTACGCGAATTCCCAGACCCGGGCCGGAATGCCGTTGACCATCTCGGCGGCAGGGGGCGACGGCCCGGCTCGCGCGACCGCCGTGCTGTACGCGAGCGTGGCGCCACCCGACAGCAGATGGCGCCGTGTCACTCGCCCGAGCGCAGGCGTGATGTCAGCCCCGGCCGTCCAGCGCCGCCGCGTGCCCGCCGCGACGTCGAACAGCGTGGGGACCGAGCCATCGATCAGGCGCTCGACCGTTCCCGCCATGTCCAGGGGACCGGAGGTGCGGACGGCGTCCAATGCCGGAGACAACGTGCCCTGCGCGACGCCCGACGCCACCGACCATGCGGTGCCGCCGGCCGTCCACCGATCCCACGACGCCTGCGCCGTTGTGAAGGTGTCGGATTCGCGGACGGACCGATCGCGGAAGCGCGCGCGGCCGGCGTACGGCGACGCGGTACGGTCCACGCTTGCGGCAAGGCGGAGCCGGCCCTGCGATCCCGCATCAACCGAGCTGCTGGCGAAGAGTGACTTCACACTCGTTCGCAGTCTCGTCGGGTCGTCGCTTTCCACGCGACCGGTGGCAATGCGCCGGACCGTCAGAAACAGCCCGGCCCGCGGCCCGAGCGGGGCCCCGAGCTGCGCGTTCCAATCGCGATGGGTCACCAGTCGCGCCACGGACGGAACGCCGGGCCGGGTGTTGGTGTCCTGAAGGGCCTGCGGCACCACTCCGATCTCGCTGGCCCCGTGCCAGCCGCCCGCCGGCGATTTCGGCACCATCGTCAGCACCGGACCCGGTCCGCCGGCCGAAGCCGGGAGGAGCGTCGTGGACACCAGGAGCGATGCGATCGCTTCCTGCGGGGCCCGCACGAGCGGCGTGCCCGTTCGAACGGGGTCGGTCACGTCGATCGCCCCCAACGTGATGGATGTCTGCCGCCAGGAGCCCCCGTATCCGCCTACGAGCGCCGACTCGGCGAGCCAGAGACCGCCGCTCGACATGCGGTCGACAATCAGGGGCGCCACCGCCGTCTCCACCACGGACGCCAGCGCATCGTCGCCCGGAAAGGTGCCGAGCATCGACTGGTCGAACGCGCGCACATCGCCGACCGGATCGGTTCGCACCAGTTGAAGCAACGGCTCGCCGCCAGGCTGAGTGGTACGACGGAAGTCGACGACGAACTCCAGCATGGTGGCCGCGCGAACGTCCACGTCGGCCGCCGTCTCGCGGAAACCGGGTTGGCGCACGGTCAGGCGGTATGAGCCGGGAGGCACATGATGGAAGATCGCGGCGTCGTTCTGGTCCCGCACGCCGAGGGTCCACCGCAGGGGAGAGGCAGCCGAGACGAGCTCCACGATCGTGCTCCCCGCGACCGGGGTGGCCGAAACGACGCGAACTCGAATGGTCGCGGTGCCGTCAGGCGCGGCCGCGCCAATCGAATCGGATCCGATGCAGATGAACGCAAGCGCGGCCAGCAGGCGTCTCATGTGTGCTGTACGCCAGGTCGTGAATCTTTACGGGGGGCGTCAGACGTAGGTCGCGTAGCGCGGCTCGTACATCTGGCCGTCGATGAACGCACCGATATCATTCGGCCGGGGGGTGGTCGCAAGGCCGGCGTCGTACGCGCGCGCGGCGACGACGGTCGCGATCGAGCGTGAGATCTCCCGGATTCGCTCGAGTGGAGGAAAGATGCGGCCCTGCGCCAGGTCGCTGTGACCAACGGCGGCCGACAGTGCGCGAGCGGCCTCGAGAAACATGGCGTCGGTCACGTGGCGAGCGCCCGAAGCGATGACGCCGAGCGCGAGGCCTGGAAAGATGTAGGCGTTATTGGCCTGGCCGGGGACGATGGTCCTGCCGCCGTACGCCACGGGCGCAAACGGACTGCCGCTGGCGAAAATCGCCCGGCCGCCGCTCCATGCGTACGCCTCTTCGGCGGTGCACTCGCTCTTCGACGTGGGATTCGACAACGCGAAGATCACCGGTTTCTCGTTCGCGGCGGCCATGGTCTCGATGACCGGCCGTGTAAAAGTGTGCGGCTGCCCCGAGACACCAATGAGCGCGGTCGGTTTGAGGAGCTTCACCGCAGAAAGAAGATCGGGCGCAGCCTCGTGGTCGTGGGCGTAGGCGCGCTTCTGTTCGGACAGATCGCCGCGGCTCGTGACCACGAGGCCTTTCGAGTCGACGAACCAGCAGCGGTCCTTGGCCGCAGATTCGGAGACACCGTCCGCCATGAGAGCCGCGACCAGCAGATCGGCAATCCCGATGCCGGCCTCGCCCGCACCCTGGAAGAGGATCGTCTGGGCGCCAAGCTCCGGCACGGGCAGCAGACGGATCGCGGAGTCCAGGCCGGCCAGACACATGGCCGCGGTGCCCTGGATGTCGTCGTTGAAGCAGCAGGCGCTGTGCCGGTACTTCTCCAGCAGCCGAAAGGCATTGGCGCTGGCGAAGTCCTCGAACTGGACGAGCGCCCGCGGGAACACCTGTGCGACCCCCTCCATGAACTCGTCGATCAGGCTGTCGTATTCCTCGCGCGGCAGGCGGTGATGGGGCAGGCCGGAGTAGAGCGGGTCGCCGAGCAGTGCGTCGTTGTTGGTCCCGACATCGAGCGTGACCGGCAGGCACCACGCAGGATCAATCCCGGCGCACGCCGTATAGAGTGACAGTTTCCCCACGGGGATGCCCATCCCGTTCGCGCCGAGATCGCCCAGCCCGAGAATCCGTTCGCCGTCGGTGACCACGATGGCGCGAACCGGGCCGCGCGGCCAGTTCCGCATGACGCGCGCGACGCTTCCGCGGTCCTGCGCGCTGATGAACAATCCTCTGGGGCGCTGCCAGAGGTGCCCGTAGAGCTGGCACGCCTGCCCGACGGTGGGCGTGTAGACGATCGGCATCATGTCCTGAAGGTGGTCGATGACGACGCGATAGAACAGCCGCTCGTTCCGGTCCTGCAGGGACATCAGATAGAGGTACTTCGCAATATCTGAGGACTCCCTGTGAAAGTTGTCCAGCGCCTTTTGCACCTGCTGTTCCTGGGTGAGGCTCCTCGGGGGGAGGAGTCCTTTCAGCCCCAGCTTCGTGCGCTCCTCTTCACTGAAGGCGGTGCCCTTATTCAGCGTCGGGTCGTGCAGCAAATCGACGCCGGTCGGAAAGCGGGCGCGGCGCCGGGTGGGACTTGCGGGTTGCTCGGACACGATCACGTGCGACTGTCGAGCAGGCTGGCCATGATTCTCTTGATGGGCATTGTATCAGGGCTATCCCGCGCACCGCCGCCCGTCGAACACGTCATCGTTGCGGTGCGGGCCGCCCGGGTCGGCCCCGGGCGGCCTGCGTCGACGAGCGCCCGAGTTACCGCAGGCCCGCCATGATGCGGTGTTCGGTCGCCTCGGTCCGAGCCTCGTCGGCCGCCTCGCCGAACTGCTTCACCAGACGGTCGCAGTGCACTGCCGGGTCGGCTCCGCGCCGATTGGCATTGCCTCTGTAGGCGCTCGCCATGGCGGTGTGCTCCGCGGCGTCGGCCGTGTAGCGCGAGGCGAGCGTCAGGAAGTACTCCTCGAGCGAGCGATGATCCGCCGGCGTGTGCGCGCCGGCCGCCAGCGCGGTCAGTTCCGCATCCGTCGGTTCGGCGGCACCTTCGCCGTTCTCGAAGCGCGCGCCGTCGGCCGGCGCCGTGGACGCGAATCCGGAGGCGAGCTGCTCGTGATGGGTCGCGAGCTCCCGGAGCGTCGCCGCCGAGCTGGCATTCAACTCGGCGAGCCGCGTGCAGTGCGCGCTGGACGATCTCGACATATGACGGTTCGGGTTTCCGCCCATCGCCCTGGCCAGCTGCATGTGGCGACCTGCCTCGTCGGCATACCGATCGGCGAGGGCGGTGAAGTGGGCGTAGAGCCGCGCGTGGTCTGCCGGCTCCGCTCCCGCCACGAGCCGACGTACTTCGAGGGCGTTGAGGATCACGGACGACTGCGTCTGCGCGGAGGCCATGGCGGCCGACGCAAGCAGCGCCAGCGAGGCGAGTGCCAGTGCGCGGATCGATCTCGTTGTCATGACGAACCACCTTTCTCACAAGCTGTGTGAAGAACCGCCCGTGCTTCAGCCGCACAGGCACAGGTCGCAGAAAGGCGGAGTCAGATGCGCAGGACGGCCGGCGCCGGGCGCTCGGCCACCGGGGAACTCCGCACCGTCGCAGTGGCGACACGCGGGAGCCAGCCGTCCATGAGGTGAGGCGTGGTAACAACGGCGTGATCCGGGGTTGACCCCGAGGCGACTCGCTGCAGATCCTCTCGAACGAAAGGCATTGACTGCAGCAGACCGTCGCACTCATGTGCGCTCGTGACGAGCCTCGGCGCGCCCTGGGTTGTCGTCCGAAGATGACAACCGGCGGCCGCGGCGCCTGGCCATTCGGCACCGCATCCGGCGATGCACAGCGAACTGGTAGCAGGTATTCCCGTCAGAGTAAGCACGATACACAGGGTGGTTGCTCGAATCACGCCGTTGCCTTGGGCACTGAGTTCGCAAGGAGCAGGCCAATCGCCGGACGCGTATCACTGGCGGACTTGCGTCGATCCGCCGGCGCGCCCGCCGGATCTCCGGGCTATTTCCCGCGTCGCCTGCGGGAAAGTTCGGCCGCTTGACGCGGCGGCCCCCGAGTGCGTTTAGAGTGAGGGGGGGACCGTATGGAAAAGGACGTGGTGTGCGGGATGCAGGTGGACCCGGCGAAGGCCGCCGGAACCAGCCAGTACAACGGGCAGACGTACTACTTCTGCGGCAGGAGCTGCCTCGAACGCTTTCGCGCCGCCCCGGAGGCGTTCGTCGGCGGGGCGAAGCCCGCCGCGCAGGAGGTTCCGCCCGGGACGACCTGGACGTGCCCGATGCATCCGGAGATCGTCGGGAACGCGCCGGGCTCCTGCCCGAAGTGCGGCATGGCGCTCGAGCCGCGCACGGTCACCCTCGACGAGGGTCCCAACCCGGAACTGGTCGAGATGTCGCACCGCTTCCGGACGAGCGCGGCGCTGAGCGTGCCGCTGCTCGTCATTGCGATGGGCGACGCCATCCCCGGGCGGCCGCTGGCACGGCTCGCCGCCCCTGAAGCCATGCGCTGGCTCGAGCTGGGACTGGCCACGCCCGTCTGTCTCTGGGGCGCCTGGCCGTTCTTCGTGCGCGGATGGTTCTCCATCGTCACCCGCAGTCTGAACATGTTCACGCTGATTGGCCTCGGTGTCGCCGTGGCCTACGGCTACAGCGTGGTGGCCACGGTCGTTCCTGGGCTGTTTCCGTCCGGATTTCGCGGCGAATCGGGGCAGGTGGGCGTGTACTTCGAGGTGGCGGCGGTCATCGTCACGCTGATTCTGCTCGGCCAGGTGCTCGAGCTGCGCGCCCGCGGCCAGACGAGCGCGGCGATCCGGATGCTGCTCGGCCTTGCCGCGAAGTCGGCGCGCCGCCTCGCCGACGACGGCAGCGAGGCTGACGTGCCGCTGGAGGCGGTGGGCGTCGGCGATCGGCTGCGCATCCGGCCGGGCGAGAAGGTGCCCGTTGACGGCATCGTGCTTGAAGGTTCGAGCGCCGTGGACGAGTCGATGATGACCGGCGAGCCGATGCCGATCGAGAAGCATGCGGGCGACCGGGTGGTCGGCGCCACGATCAATGGAACGGGCGGGCTCGTGATGCGGGCGGAGAAGGTTGGCGCCGACACGCTGCTGTCGCGCATCGTGGCGATGGTCGCCGACGCCCAGCGCAGCCGCGCGCCGATCCAGAAGCTCGCCGACGTCGTGTCCGGATACTTCGTCCCGGCCGTCGTGGCGGTTGCCGTGGTCACATTTCTCGTGTGGGCGGCCGTCGGTCCGGAGCCGACGTTCGCGTACGCACTGGTGAACGCGGTGGCCGTACTGATCATCGCCTGCCCGTGCGCGCTGGGCCTTGCCACGCCGCTCTCGATCATGGTGGCGACCGGCAGAGGCGCGACGATGGGCATCCTGTTTCGAAACGCCGAGGCGATCGAGGTGCTTCGCAAGGTGGACACGCTGGTCGTCGACAAGACGGGGACGCTCACCGAGGGCAAGCCGCGGCTGGTGGCCGTCGTGCCTGCCGCCGGACACACCGAGGCGTCCGTGCTGCACGCCGCGGCCAGTCTCGAACGCGGCAGCGAGCACCCGCTGGCGGCGGCGATCGTCGCGGGCGCTGCTGCGCGCGGCACGGTCCCGGCACCGGCCGCTGATTTCGCCAGTGTCACCGGCAAGGGCGTCACCGGACGCGTGGACGGTCAGGACGTCGCGCTGGGCAACCGCGCGCTCATGGACGACCTTCACATCGAGGTCGGTCCGCTCGGCGAGCGGGCCGAGGCGCTTCGCCATGCCGGGCAGACGGCGATGTTCGTCGCCGTGCAGCGGAGCCTGGCGGGCATCGTCGGCGTGGCCGATCCGATCAAGGTAAGCACGCCGGACGCCATCCGGGAGCTGCACGGCGAGGGGATCCGCATCGTGATGCTGACCGGCGACCGCCGGACGACCGCGGAGGCGGTCGCCCGGACGCTGCAGATCGAC
>JACQZV010000093.1 GCA_016213695.1 Acidobacteriota bacterium
ACGCGGTACCGAGCGACTATCAGCGGAAACAGACCATCGCCGGCGGAGAGCGTGTCACGACGCCGGCGCTGAAGGAGTACGAACAGAAGGTCCTTGGCGCCGATGAGCGGATCCTCGAGCGCGAGCTCGAGATCTTCGAACGGCTGCGGAGCGAAGTCGCCGCCGACGCGCCCCGCATTCAGGACACCGCGCGCGCCCTCGCCGCGCTCGACGTACTCGCGGCGCTGGCCGAGACGGCGGCGGTGGCGAATTTCACCAAGCCGCACGTCCACGACGGCGACGAGTTCCTCGCCGTCGACGCGCGCCACCCCGTCGTCGAGCGCCACGCCTCGGGCGCCTTCGTGCCGAACGACATCGACCTCAACGGGACCGCGCGCCAGCTCGTCATCCTGACCGGCCCGAATATGGGTGGCAAGTCGACGTACCTGCGGCAGGTGGCGCTCATCCCGCTGCTCGCGCAGACCGGGTCGTTCGTACCGGCCCGCGACGCGAAGGTGCCGATCGTCGACCGCATCTTCGCGCGCGTCGGCGCCTCGGACAACATCGCGCGCGGGCAATCCACGTTCATGGTGGAGATGCAGGAGACCGCCAACATCCTGCATGCCGCCACCGCGCGGAGCCTCGTCGTCCTCGACGAGATCGGCCGCGGCACCTCCACATTCGACGGCCTGAGCATCGCGTGGGCGGTGGCCGAGCACCTGGTGACCAACCCGGCCGCGCGGCCCAAGACGCTGTTCGCCACGCACTACCACGAGCTCACCGACCTGGCCGACGCCTTCCCGGGCGTCGTCAACATGCATGTGTCGGCGCGCGAGTGGAAGGACGAGATTGTCTTCCTGCGCAAGATCGTCCCGGGCCGGTCCGACCGGAGCTACGGCATCCAGGTGGCGCGCCTCGCCGGCCTTCCCCCTGGCGTCGTGGCGCGGGCCAAGGAGATTCTCCGCGGCCTCGAACGCGACGAGCTCTCGCGCGGTGGGCGGCCGACCCTCTCCGGCGCTCTCGGGGATCCGTCGACGCGCCAGCTCGGCTTGTTCGTGCGGCCCGCGGACGAGCCCGGCCCCCTCGACCCGCCCCCGGCGCCCCGCGACGATGAGATCGGCCGCCGGCTGCGGGCGCTCGACCTCGACGACACGACGCCCCGCCGCGCGCTGGACCTGATCGCGGAGCTGAAGCGGCTGGCGGAGGAATCCTGATGCGGCGCGCCGGGAGAGCTCTGGGCGTCGCGCTGTGGGCGTTGACCTGCGCCGCCGGCTGTACCCGCTCGCGCGCGACCGCGACCGACCCCTCGTACCTCAGCGTCATCGTCCGCCAGTCGCCGCTCAACTTCGACCCGCGCGTCGGCACCGACGAAATCTCGCAGCGCGTCCACGAGCTCGTCTACAGCCGGCTGATGGTGAACGACGAGCATCTGCGCGTCGCCCCGGGCGTGGCGGCGCGCCTCGACAATCCCGACCCGCTCACTTACGTCGCGCACCTGCGCCACGGCGTCCGCTTCCACGACGGCCACGAGCTCACCGCCAGCGACGTCGTCTACACGTTCGAGAGCTTCCTCGACCCGGATTTCGTCTCGCCGCGGAAGGGCGCGTACCGGATGCTTGCCAGCGTCACCGCCCTGGACGATTACACGGTGCGGTTCACGCTGAAGGAGCCGTTCGGGTCGTTTCCCATTCAGCTCGTGATGCCGATCGTGCCGGCCGGAGCGGGCGACTCGCTGCGCGCCTTCCCCATCGGCACGGGCCCCTACCGGTTCGTCCGGTACCTCCCCGACGAGCAGGTCGAGCTCTCCGCGTACGAAGGCTATTGGGACGGCCTCCCTCTGAACGCCGGCGTCGTGCTCAAGATCGTTCCCGATGAGACGATGCGGGCGCTCGAGTTGCGGAAAGGGACCGCGGACCTGACCGTCAACGACGTGTCGCCCGACATCGCGTACGAGTTGCAGCGCCGCGGCGAGCTGCACATCACCGAGGCCCGCGGCGTGGACTACACCTACATCGGCTTGAACCTGCGCGATCCGGTGCTCGCCGACCGGCGCGTCCGGCAGGCCATCGCCCACGCGGTGGACCGGGACGCGATCGTCAAGTACCTGCGTCGCGGGCTCGCGACACCCGCCGTCGGCATTCTGTCGCCGGTGGCCTGGGCGTTCGAGCCCTCGGTGCCGCAGTTCGCCCATGACGTCGCCAGGGCGAAAGCGCTCCTGGACGAGGCCGGGTACCCGGACCCGGACGGAGACGGCCCGCGGCCGCGGCTGCGCCTGTCGCTCAAGACGTCCACCGATGAGTTCTACCGCCTGCAGGCGACCGTGCTGCAGCAGAACCTGCGGCAGGCGGGCATCGACGTCGACGTGCGTTCGTACGAGTTCGCCACCTTCTATGCCGACGTGCTGTCGGGCAACGCGCAGATGTACACGCTCCAGTGGGTCGGGGTGACCGACCCCGACATGCTGCGGCGGGTCTTTCATTCCGAGCAGGTCCCGCCGGTCGGGTTCAACCGCACCTACTACCGCAATCCCGACGTCGATCGGCTCATCGACCTGGCGACGCGGGCAACGACCGACGAGGAGCGGCTGACCTACTACCGGCGAGTGCAGGCGATCGTCGCCGAGGACGTGCCGTACGTGAGTCTCTGGTACAAGACGAACATCGCGGTGATGCGGCCGAACGTCAGCGGCCTGCGCCTGACGGCGCAGGCCGATTTCCTCGGGCTGAAGGACGTGAGAAAGGGCACCGACTAGGGTCGGCTCCGCGCAGCGGACCCGGCGTCGGGGTCAGCTGCCGAGCGCCGCTCTCGCCTCCGCCATGTAGGGCGACGTCGGGTGCTCGTCGATGATCTGGGTGAACGTCTTCTTCGCCTCTTCGGTCTTCCCCGCCGCCTGGTAGGCCCTCGCGAGTTCCATCAGCATCGCGTCTTTCGGCAGCTCGTCGTCGCTGCTCGACGCCAGTTCCTTCCACGTGGCGATGGCGGCGTCGAGCTGACCGGCCCGCATCTGGGTGTCGGCCTTCCCGAGACGCGACATCCGGGCGTACAGGCTGTTGCCGCCCGCGCGGCGCGCCACCTCATCGAACGCCCGGATCGCCTCGTCATGCCTGCCGAGCGCGGCGAGCGACGAGGCGTAGTGATACCGCGCCGTGATGCCCGCCCCGGTGTCGGGGTAGGCGTCGGCTGCCGCCCGGAGCTTGGGCAGCGCCGCATTCAGCTTCGCCGCCTCGGTGGCAAATGTGCCCGTGGCCCCGATGGTCGCCGCCGCCGGAACCTCGCCCGGCTGCGTCGGCTCGGCCGACACCGGCACGACGCGCGCGTTGAACGCGACCATCGCCTCGGCAAGCAGCCGCTCGGCGCGCACGCTGGTCTGCCCGCGCCACGCGAGGAACCCGCCAGCCGCCGCGGCCGCGACGAGGGTGATGACCAGGATGAGGGCGAGCCGCCCGCGATGCGCCTCGAACGTGGCGCCCGCGGACGCAATCAGCGCCGCCAGGTCGTTTTCCTTGAGTTGATGACGTTCTTTTGTCTTCATGGCTTCAGGTGTCAGGCTTCAGGTTCCAGACTGCGCACGTTCCAAGTGGCGTCCCCGGGCAGAATTGAACTGCCGGCCTCGCGCTTAGGAGGCGCGCGCTCTATCCATCTGAGCTACGGGGACGCGATTGCTCATTCTACTCGCGCACGCGTTCTACCGGCGCACGCTGAAGCGTGCGCTCTACAGCGTCAGTACTGCAGCACCGAAAAGACCTTCTCCCCCGGGAGCTTGGCCTTGCCGTTCAGTCCCAGCAGCTCGATGAGGAACGCGAGGCCGGACAGGTCGCCGCCCGCCTTGCGCACCAGCTGGGTCGCCGCCGCCGCCGTCCCGCCGGTGGCCAGCACGTCGTCCACGATGAGAACGCGCTGCCCGCTGTCAACGGCGTCCGCGTGACTCTCGAGCGCATCGGTGCCGTATTCGAGTGCGTAGGTCTCCTTGATCGACTTCGCCGGAAGCTTCCCCGGCTTGCGCACCGGAATGAATCCCGCGCCGAGGCGCTCGGCCACCGCCGCGCCCAGAATGAACCCGCGGCTCTCGATCCCGACGACGACATCGATCCGCGCGCCCGCGTACGGCGTGGACAGTCGCTCGATAGTGGCCTTGAGGCCGGCCGGGCTCCGCAGGAGCGTGGTGATGTCGTAGAAGAGGATGCCGGGCTTCGGGAAGTCGGGGACGTGCCGGATGTGCTGTTTGAGGTCCATGATGCGCGTCGCGCTCGCTCCTATCTCACCTCGAACCGTGTGAACGCCTCTGTCGCGGGTTCCTGGGCCACACGCACGTCCTCGACGCATGCCGCGGGCGGGCCGCGCCGCAGCGCGCGCTCGACGCGTGTCACGGCCTCGGTGTCGCCTTCGACGTACGCCTCGACGCGGCCGTCGGGCAGGTTCCGGACCCAGCCGGTCACCCCTTCGTGGACCGCCACCGCGTGGGCGAAGTACCGGAAGCCGACGCCCTGGACGTGCCCGCCGATCAACAGCCGCCGTGCCACCCGCATACCCCAGCCGCAGAGACGGGGAAGATTATACTGGAGCGCTCGTGGCCCACTCGTCGCGTCCTCCACACCGCGCCGGCGAACAGACGCACCACCGCAGCGGACTTCTCCCCCTGACGCTGACCGCGCTCGGCGTCGTCTACGGCGACATCGGCACGAGCCCGCTGTACGCCATCCGCGAATGCTTCTTCGGCACGCACTCGGTACCACCCACGCACGAGAACGTGCTCGGCGTGCTGTCGCTCATCATTTACGCGCTCGTCCTGGTGATTTCGGTCAAGTACGTCGCCCTCGTCATGCGCGCCGACAACCAGGGCGAGGGCGGCATCCTGGCGCTCACCTCCCTGGTGCCGAGCAGGAACGGCGACGGCGGATCGGGCGGGTCCAGGCTCGCGATGGGGCGGCCTCTTCTCATCGCGCTGGGGATCTTCGGAACGGCGCTGCTCTACGGCGACGGCATGATCACGCCGGCCATTTCCGTCCTCGGCGCCGTCGAAGGGCTCGAGGTCGTGACGCCCTTCTTCAGCCCGTACGTCGTGCCGATCACGGTCACCATCCTGGTCGCGCTGTTCATCATTCAGCAGTTCGGCACCGATCGCGTCGGCCGGCTCTTCGGGCCAATCGTCATCGTCTGGTTCATCACGATCGCCGCGCTCGGCATCGTCTGGATCGTGCGGGCGCCGGCGGTCCTGGCGGCGTTTGATCCGCGCCATGCCGTCGCGTTCTTCCGCGTCAACGGTTTTCCCGGGTTTGCCGTGCTCGGCGCGGTCTTCCTCGTCGTCACGGGGGGCGAGGCGCTGTACGCCGACATGGGCCACTTCGGGAAGCATCCGATTCGGCTGGCCTGGTTCTCGCTGGTGCTCCCCTCCCTCGTGCTCAACTACCTCGGCCAGGGCGCGCTCCTCCTTCTTCACGCCGATGCGCGCCAGCCGTTCTTCATGCTCGCGCCGCAGTGGACGCTCGTCCCGCTGGTGTGCATCGCGACCGCCGCGGCGATCATCGCGTCGCAGGCGCTCATCTCGGGTTCGTTTTCCATCACCCGCCAGGCGATCCAGCTCGGCCTCGCGCCCCGCCTCGACGTCGAGCACACATCCTCGCACGCGATGGGCCAGATCTACGTCCCGCAGATCAACTGGGCCCTCATGCTGGCAACCGTCGCGATCGTGATCGGCTTCAGAACGTCTGGCGCCGTCGCCGCCGCGTACGGTATCGCCGTGACGCTGACGATGGTGATTACGGTGATGCTGCTGTACGTCGTCATGACGGAGCGGTGGCGATGGCCTCGGGCCGTCGCGCTCGCCGTCACGGCAGGCTTTCTCCTGATCGACGTCGCGTTCCTTGGCGCCAACGCCCTCAAGGTGCTGCAGGGCGGCTGGGTGACCCTGGCGGTTGCCTGGATTCTCTTCACGCTGATGACCACCTGGCGCACCGGCCGCCGCCTCCTCGCCGAACGCCTGACCGCCCGCGCCCTGCCGCTCGAGGACTTCGTCAAGACGGTCGCCTCGAGCCCGCCGCTGCGCGTGCCGGGGACGGCCGTCTTCATGACCGCGCAGCCGCGCGGCACGCCGCCCGCCCTCGCGCACAACCTGCGCTACAACAAGATCCTGCACCAGCACGTCGTCATCCTCACCGTCACCACCGGACGCGTGCCGCACGTGGCCTCGGACGATCGCGTGGCATTCGAGTCGCTCGGCCACGGTGTGTTCAACGTGCGCGTGCAGTTCGGCTTCATGGAGGACCCCGACGTGCCCAAGGCCCTGCGCCTCGCGCGCGAGAAGGGGGTCGAGATGGATCCCGCCGATCTCACCTACTTCCTCGGGCGCGAGACGATTCTCGTCACCGAACGCGAGGGGATGGCCCTCTGGCGGGAGCGGCTGTTCGTCCTGATGGCGCGCAACGCCATTCGAGCCACGGCCTTCTTCAGGCTGCCGCCCGAGCGCGTCGTCGAGCTGGGCGTGCAGGTGGAAATGTAACCCTGAGCCATAATGGGGTCATGCGTTACCCCGAAGAATTCGTGGCGCCGATGCGCGCCGAACTGACCCGCCTGGGCGTCGACGAACTGCGTACGGCGGCCGACGTCGACCAGGCCGTGCGGACCGCGCGCGGCACGCTGATGGTTGTGGTGAACTCGATCTGCGGGTGCGCCGCCGGCAAGGCACGCCCGGGCGTCGCGCTGGCGCTGCGGCATCCCCTTCGTCCCGATCGGGTCGCGACCGTCTTTGCCGGCGCCGATCTCGAAGCGACCGAGAGGGCGCGCGGCTACTTCACCGGATACGCCCCCTCATCGCCGTCGATCGGCCTGCTGCGCGGCGGCCAGCTGGTGTGGATGCTCGAGCGGCGTCAGATCGAGAACCAGGGCCCCGAGCAGATTGCCGCCCTGCTGACGGCGGCCTTCGACAAGTTCTGCGCGCTAGAACCCACGCAGTAACGGCCGCCCCGCGGGCAATCCCGGCCATGGAATCGTGGCGGCCATCGTCACGAGCGCGAGGCCAAAGAGGATCGCGGCGAGTATGTGGCGCCGCCTCACGTCCTCGGTCTTCCGGACCCGCACCCGCCCGATGTGCACAAGGGCCAAGGCAACCGTCATGCCGAAGATGTGTTCGACGGCCCAGAACCGGAGCACGGCGTTCCCCATCGCCGCGCCGAAATCCTGGAACGCGATACGGGGAATCGGGCTGAGCCCGGCGTACAACGCCAGGCCCAGCACGAACTGCAGATCCGCCGCCACCATGAACCAGAGGCCCGCCCGGGCGTCGGCCGGCGTCCAGCCGCGCCCCCCGCGCGCGCCTGCCAGCGCGCGCCCGCAGGCGTAGAGCCCGGCCGAGAGGACCGCCCAGCGCAACAGCGAATGCACCGCGAGCACGAGTGGATACATGCGGAAATTCTAATCCGCCGGTCCGCCGTTCGGTGCATACAGCCAGCCGGCCGGGAACGGCCCGATCACATCGACGGCACGACGCCACTCGAAGCGCCCTTCCGTCCAGTTGTAGACGCGCCGGTCGCCCTCGAGCACGATCGCGCTCGGCGCGCGTCCCGGTGGCAGACACGGCCGGAGCAGCGCACGAACTCGTTCGCGCGCCTCCCCTGCCCCCCCGGCGGCCGCCGGCACCTGGGCGGCCGCCCGATCGTTGATCGGGCACTCCGGGATGCTGCTCGCGCGCTCGCCGTCGAACACGACAAGCCGGTACACCAGGTTGCTGGCGTGTTCGTACTCTTCGGCGCTGCCGTACGTCGACGAGTACATGTCATAGGCGGACAGCACCGGCCTCGCCTCGATGCGCGCGCATGAGACGACGAACTGCTGCAGGCCCAGCACGGCGACGACCGCGACCTGGCCTCGGCTGAACGACGGCGCCGCCGCCGGAGCCGCCCGCACGCCGATGGTCCCGGTCGAGGGCAGACGCAGCCGCTCCCAGGGCAGAAATGCCAGCAGCAGAACCCACCATCCCCCCCAGACGATGCCCTGAAAGAGCGCAAAACCCGAGAGCAGCGCCAGCGTGGCCGCCGCAATCGACAGCCGGTAGGCCGCCGATCGCGAGAACGCCGCGGTGACCAGCAGCGTCTCAACCGCGACGGCCGAAGCGGACATCAGCACGGCGACCCAGTGGTAGCTTGTGAGGCGCGGTCCCCACGCCACCAGGGCGTGGTCGAGGTCGGTCACGAAGTGATATTTCACCGTGCCGTTGAGGATCCACTCCGAGCCGTGGCCCACCTTCGACCAGGCAGCGGCGAGAAACGCGACTCCGAACACCAGGCGCGGTACCCAGACGGCAAAGCCGTAGCCGATGGCTGGCACCGGCCGGGGCGGGCGCCTGAATGCCCGCCGCAGCGCCGCGTCCACGCTATAGGCATCGCCCCATCGCGCGGCAAGCAGACAGATCAGCGTGATCGCCAGCGCCGAGACCGTGTGCATCGTCGTGGTCACCGTGTACACGCACGCCCACAGCAGGACGCCGCCGACGAACCCGGCAAACGCCGTCCGCGTGAGCAGCCCGGCCACAAACAGCAGCCCGGTCGTGGCCAGCCATGGCCCGAGGGCGCGCCCAACGCCGGCATGCAGACTCAGCCAGCGGACGACGATCCCGTACGGTCCCAGCGCTCCGGCCAGGTCGTACGGCGGCAGCAGATCGGCGGAGACCGGGTGCCGCGTCACGAACAGCACCACCCCCGCGCCGAAGATGATCCGGAAGAGCCCGGCCGCCTCCGGCGAGACCTCCGGGACGCCGCGCGCGATGCCGACTCGCGCCAGCCGCGGGAGCCCCCGCAGCGTCCAGCCACGATCCACGAGGACCGGCGCCAGGGCGAGGCCCGCCAGTATCAGCACAGCCAGCGCCATGAGACCGTAGCCGGCGAGCTTGGCCGCTCTGGCCGCTCTGGCCATCCACGGCGACGCCCCCGCGAGAAACCCGCCACGCCGGGCGGACAGCGGCGGCGACGCCGCCGTCCCGAACGTCACGCGGTCGATCCCGTCGGTCCAGACCACCAGTGGATGTCCCACGATCGCGCGGAACGTCTCGGGCGAGCGGTCCCCGGGCAGATAGCTCCAGTTGTCGTCGTCGAGCCTGACCGGCTCACGAAGATCGAACCGCCGCTCCAACTCCACCCGCAGGGCCTGGTCGATGCGGCTCCACCGGACGTGCACGAGGGCACGCGGCGAACCGAAAATGAAGGGGATAGCGATGAGGACCGCGGCTCCCAGGAGAGCGCAGACGGCCGGGACTGCGACCCGCCGTCCTGGAGGGAGAGCGGTCAGCGAACGAACGTGAACTTCGCCTGGCCCGAGGTGCCGCTGCCCCATGGCCACAGGAATGCCCCGTTGGTCGGTCGCGCGGTCGCGCCGATACGGACGTAGTATTCGCGATTCGGCTCGAGGACCGACGTGCGGAAGAGCGGAAGGCGCTGGAAGCTCGTCATCAACTGCCGCACCGCCGCCTCGCTATCGGTCACCTGCTTGCTCTCGACCTTCCCGTCGAGCGTGCGGACGACTGTGTGAAGACGCGTCAGGTTGTCGAACTCCACGCTGTTGGCGACGACGGTCGTCGCGATGGTGCGATCCACCCAGACGGGCACTTCCAACCGTAGATCCACCGTGTAGGTGAACGTGGTCTTCAGACCGCTGCGGATGGCGGCGCGCACCTCCTCGGTGAACCCGTCGGCAAGCTCGAAGGTGACAAGGACGTGATCGTCACGCACGAGCGGCACGATGCGCAGCCCTTCGGCGGCGCCGAGCGTCACCGCCGCCGCCGAGAGCAGAAGCCACGCGCACAAAGCGCCTGCTTTCAGGCGTCTGGCCGCCGCGTCAGACGTTAGTGCCATAACTGACCCCGGCACTGTAGCACAGCTCGACCCCACCCGATGTAAGATTTCGGGAGTCCTTGTGCGCATCCTGAAGGCCCTCAGTGTCGCTGTCGCCGCGCTGGCCGTGCTGGCCCCGCATGCCCGCGCCCAGAGCCAGAGTCTGCCCGTCGCGCTCTTCGAGCGCTACCTCGACTCGCTGCGCCAGCAGGCCGGCGTCCCCGGGCTCTCCGCCGCCATCGTCCAGGGCGGCCGTGTGGTCTGGGACCGGGGCTACGGCCATCAGGAGGTGGACGGCTTCGTGCCGGCAACAGCCGACACGCCATACCCGCTGCTGGATATTTCCCAGGCCCTCTCGTCGACCGTGTTGCTCCAGCAGTGCCTCGATCTGCGTCACCTGGAGCTCACCGACCGCGTGCGCCGGTGGCTTCCGCAGTTTGCCGAGGAGAGCACGACCGTCGCGCAGGTGCTCTCGCACGCAGCGCCGGGCTCGAGCTTCCGGTACGACACCGGCCGATACGCCGCGATCGCCGAGGTGATCGAGCAGTGCGTCGGCGACCGGTACTCGAGGATCCTGAGCGCGGAGATGCTCGACCGGCTTGGCATGTCGAGCTCGGTACCCGGGCACGACCTCTCGGACAACTCGCCCAACCGGCGGTACTTCTCCTCGAGTGCGCTCGATCGCTACGCCGCCATCCTCCGTCGTACCGCCGTGCCGTACAAAGTGGATAGCCGCGGCCGCCCGACGCGATCCGACTACTCCCGCCCCTCGCTCGGCGCCTCGACCGGCATCGTCTCGACCGTGCGCGATCTGGCGCGCTTCGACGCCGCGCTCGACGACGACGTGCTGCTCGCGGCGGCCACGCGCGAGCGCGCGTGGCGCTCGTCGGGATCGTCGCCCTCGGGCCTCGGCTGGTTCGTCCAGACCTACAACAACGAGCGCATCGTGTGGCACTTCGGGCTCGAGCGGGACGCGTACTCCGCGCTCTACATCAAGGTGCCCGGGCGCGATCTCTCGCTCATCCTCCTCGCCAACAGCGACGGTCTGGCCGCGCCCTACACGCTGTCGAACGGCAACGTGACCGTCTCGCTGTTCGCCCAGCTGTTCCTCAAGCTGTTCGTCGCCTGATGACGGGCGGACGGGCCGCGGCGCCGGGTGCGCGGCTGGCCGCTCTCGTCTGTCTGCTGGCGGCGTGGCCCGCAGCCGAGGCGCGCGCCGACTGGCTCATCACGCCGTTTCTCGGCGGTTCGTTCGCGCCGGAGACGACCTTCCTCATCTTCGAGGAAGGCGCGGGGCGGAAGCTGACCCTCGGCGCGTCGGCGGCCCTGTTGACCGACGGTGTGCTCGGGATCGAGGCGGAGGTCGGGCATACGCCGCGGTTCTTCGAAGGCGACAACCCGCTCGGACTCGTCCTGACCAGCCGGGTCACCACACTCACCGGCAATCTGATCCTGGCGGTGCCGCTGGCCGTGACACGCGAGTCGCTGCGGCCGTATGTCGTTGGCGGGCTTGGTCTCATGCAGGCGCGCAGCAGCCACGCGGCCGGCCTCTTTCCTGTCGATGAGAACCGGCTCGGGCTGACGCTCGGCGGTGGGGCCATCGGGTTCGTGTCGAACCGCACCGGCCTGCGGTTCGATCTTCGCCACATCAAAGCCGTCAGCGGCGCCAACGGTCCGCTCGCGCGCCCGGGTATCTCACGCCTGAGCTTCTGGCGCGCGACGGTCGGCGTCGTCCTCCGGTACTGATGGCGCGACGCCCGCTCTATTGCGGGAAGCGTCCCGTGGCCACGAGCAGATCCAGCCGGGCCCGGCGAACCGCGTCCTCCGCAATGGCGGCCGCTGTCTCGGCATCGCGGGCGCGACGCTGGGCGTCGACGACCTCGATATTGGTGGTCGCCCCTTCCCTGAAAGCGATGTCCGTGATGCGCACGACTTCCCCGGCCTGCCCGGCGGCGCGCCGGGTGTAGTCGAGCGCCCGTTCGGTGGCCGCCACGGCCTCGCGGGCCGTCCGGATCTCCGAGCTCGCCACCCGCTCGGCGTTGAGCCGCTCGGCGCGCACGACGTCCACGAACGCCTGCCGCTCGCGGGCCTGTCCGCGGCGCTGCCCGGCGTCGAAGAGCGGGACCGAAAACAGCACCGCGGCCCGCCACGAGCGTGCGTTCGCAAAGAGCCCGGAAGGAGCGAGGACCTGCGGCGTGAAGAGCGCGGTGACCGAGGGCAGATACTCACGCCAGGCATCGGCGGCCCGCCGTTCCGCCGCCACCTGCCGCGCCACGATTACGCGGAGGTCCTCGCGGTCGGCCACCAGTTGGGCGTCCGGCGCGACGGGAGCCGGCACGTCGAACCGTGGTTCGCCGGCGACGTCGACGGGGCCGTCGGCGGCGATCAGCACGCCGAGCGCCTCCTGGGCACGGCGTACGGCCAGCCGCGCCTCCTCGACCAGGGACTCGTCGGACGAGACTTCCTGCTCGGCCCGCACGGCGTTCAGCCGGCTGCCGACGCCGCCCTGGAACCGCTGGTTCGCGTACTCGAAATGCGCGCGCGCGTTGTCCCGGGCCCGTTCGTCCAGCTCGAGCACGCGCTGCTGCGTGATGACCGTCAGGTAGGCCTGCGCCGCCGCCACGGCAATCTGCCGCCGTGCCTCCTCCACGCCGCGCTCCGACACGAGCACCTGGTCGGCGGCCTGGTTGCGCTCCGCCCAGCTCACCGGTGTGACGAGCGGTACGCTCACGCCGCCGCTCGTCAGCGTCTGCCCGCGCGGTACGATCGCGCTGCCGCCGAAGCGCGTGACCGGATCGATGGCGCTCGTCGTAAACGTGGCGGCAATCGACGGGCGCGACCGCGCGCGCACCTGCTCGGCCACCGCCTGCGCGCGCAGGATATCCGCGGCGGCCCGCCGCACGTCGGGATGGTTCGCCACCGCACGGCGCACCGCCTCGTCAAAGGTGACGCGCTCCATTGCCTGCGCGGCGGCACGCGGCGGCAGGGTCGTGGCGATCGCCACCACCAGCCCCACGACGGCCGCGCGGACCCCCAGGGCCTGCCTCGCCGGCCTATGCATGAGTCGCCTCCGCTGCGCGACGGGCACCGCCGGGGAGCAGCGTCCGCACGAGGACGTAGAGCACGGGGATGAACACCACATTCAGGAACGTGGCGAACAGCATCCCTCCGGCGACGGCCGTCCCCACCGAATTGCGCCCTTCCCGTCCCGCGCCCGACGCAAACACCAGCGGCATGACGCCCAGAATGAACGCGAGCGACGTCATCAGAATCGGCCGGAGCCTGATCCGCGCCGCCTCGATGGCCGCGTCGATGACCGACAGCCCCCGTCCCCGCAGCTGCTCGGCGAACTCCACGATCAGGATGGCGTTCTTGGCCGCCAGGGGGATGAGCAGCACGAGACCGATCTGACAGTACAGGTCGTTCTGGAGGCCCCGCGCCCACTGCGCCGACAGCGCGCCCAGCACCGCCAGCGGCACCCCGAGCAGCACGATGAACGGCAGCACCAGCGACTCGTACTGCGCCGCCAGCGTCAGGTAGACGAGCAGCAGGCCGATCCCGAAGATCGCCGCCGACTGCCCACCCGCCTTCACCTCTTCAAATGACATGCCGGACCAGGCGTACCCGAAGCCCTGCGGCAGCGCCGATCCCGCCAGCCGTTCCATTTCAGCGATCGCCTGCCCCGAACTGGACCCGGGCGCGGCCGCGCCGTTGATCGTCGTCGAGCGGAACAGGTTGAAGTGGTTGATCACCTGCGGCGCCGTCGTCTCCCGCACCCGCACCACGCTGGTAAGCGGCACCATCTGCCCGCTGACCGTCCGCGCGTAGTACTGCCCGAGGTCCTTCGGATCCGATCGAAACGCGCGATCCGCCTGGACGTACACCCGGTACGCGCGGTTGTTGAAATCGAAATCGTTCACATAGGCCGACCCGAGGTAGATCTGCATCGCGCTGGTGACTTCGCTGATCGGCAGGCCAAGGCTGCGCGCCTTGTCGCGGTCGATGTCGACCGAGAGCTGCGGATCGTTGGCCGTGAATCCGCTGAACAGGCCGCGGACGACAGGCGACTGCCGCGACGCACCGATGAGGCCCTGGGTGCCGCTGGCGAGCAGCTGAATGTCGCCGCTGCCCGTCTCGTCGAGCACCTGCATCTCGAAGCCGCCGAACGCACCCAGGCCGAAAATCGCCGGCGGCGCGAAGGGAATCACCATCGCGCTCTGTATCCCGAAGAGCGCGCCCCGCAGGCGCGGCAGCAGCCCCTGCAGCCGCTGCGCGGCGTCCGGCCGCGCCTCGAACGGCTTGAGCAGCGTGAAGATCATTCCGGAATTCGAGGCGTTGCCCGCGAAGCTGAAGCCGCCGATCGAAAACACCGACTCCACTTCCGGCGTCTTCATCAGAATCTGTTCGGCTTCCCGCATCGCGTTGCTGGTGTAGTCGAGCGAGGCGCCGGCCGGCGCCTGCACCAGCGCCATGAACCAGCCGGCGTCCTCCTCCGGCAGGAACGCCTGCGGAACGCGGGTGTACACGACGTAGGTCACCCCGAGCAGTGCGACGAAGGCGACGGCCACCGCCCACCGGACGCGGATCAGAAGACCGACGACGCGCACGTAGAATTGCGTGCCGCCCCGGATCGCCGCCTCGATGAGGCCGAACACCCGCCCCTCCCCCAGGTGCACGTGCCGGAGCAGGAGCGCCGAGAGCGCCGGCGTCAGCGTCAGGGCGTTGAAGGCCGAGATGGCCACGGCGAACGCGATCGTCAGGGCAAACTGCTGGTACAGCCGCCCGGTCGTCCCGGGGAAGAACGCGACGGGGACGAACACGGCAATCAGCACGAGCGCAGTGGCGATCACGGCGCTGAACACCTCCCGCATCGCATCGGACGCCGCCTGCACGGTCCCCTTCCGATACTCCTGAATGTGCCGCTCGATGTTCTCGATGACGACGATCGCGTCGTCCACGACGATCCCGGTGGCGAGCACAATCGCGAAGAGCGTCAGCGTATTGATCGAGAAGCCGAGCAGGTGCACGAACGCGAACGCGCCGATGAGCGACACGGGCATCGTCAGCGCGGGAATGAGCGTGGCGCGCCAGCTCTGCAGGAAGACAAAGATCACCAGGACGACGAGCCCGACCGCCTCGACGAGCGTCAGCACGACTTCACGGATCGACTCCCGGACGACGGTCGTCGTGTCGAACGCGATCCGGTACTGCAGGCCGGGCGGGAACGTGCGGCTCAGCCGATCCATCTCGGCCGCGACCCCCTCGCGCACGTCGAGCGCGTTGGCCGTCGGCAACGCGATGACCGCGAACCCGAGCGCCTCGAAGCCCTGGAACCGCAGCGTCGACGAATACGTTTCCGCGCCCAGCTCCGCCGCGCCCACGTCCGCGAGCCGCACCAGCGACCCGCCGTCGCCGGACTTGACGATGATGTTGTCGAACTCCCGCGCCTCACGAAGCCGGCCGGCCGCGCGGACGCTCATCTGGTAGGTCTGGCCGGTTCGCGCCGGCGAGTCGCCGACGCTGCCCGCCGCCACGTTGACGTTCTGCTCGCGCAGCGCGTTGACGACATCGCCCGCCGTCAGCTGCCGGGCCGCCAGCCGCAGCGGGTCGAGCCAGAGCCGCATCGAGTACTTCCGCTCGCCGAAGATCACCACGTCGGCGACGCCGGGCACCCGCTTGAGCGCGTCCTTGACGTAGACGTCGAGGTAGTTCGACATGAACAGCGCGTCGTACTCGCCGTGTTCGGCGTACACGCCGGCAGCCACCACGAAGTTGTTCGCCGATTTCTGCACGGTGACGCCCGTCTGCCGGACCTCACCCGGGAGTCGCCCGAGAGCCTGGTTCACCCGGTTCTGCACGTCCACGGCGGCGATATCGGGGTCCCGCGTGACGTCGAAGGTCACGGTGATCTGACTGACGCCGCTGTTCGTGCTCGACGAGGACATGTAGCGCATCCCCTCGACCCCGTTGATCGCCTGCTCGAGCGGCGTCGTCACGGCCGTCTCAACCGTCTCGGCGTTCGCGCCGGTGTAGATGGCCAGGACCGAGACCGTCGGCGGCGCCACGTCCGGGTACTGCGCGATCGGCATGAGTGGAATCGAGAGCGCGCCCGCCAGGACGATCACCAGCGAGCAGACGGTGGCCAGGATGGGGCGGCGGATGAAGGTGTCTACGAACACGGTCAGGCCTCAGGCTTCGGGCTTCGGGCTTCAGGCTTCGGGCGGGCTGTCGGCGTCACGACGGCTTGACCGGCGCGCCGTCGCCGAGCTTCTGCACGTTCGAGACAATCACGCGCGCGCCCGGCTCCAGGCCGCGGCGGACGATGTAGTCCTCGCCGAGCACGTCGCCGAGCGTGACCGCCTTCTGCCGCGCCACGAAGCCCTTCTCGTTCTGCTCGGCGACGAACACGAAATACTGGCCGGCCACGCGCGTCACCGCCACAATCGGCACGGCGAGCGCCGGCTCGTTGCTCCAGACGATCCGGGCGCGCACGTACTGCATCACGCGAATCGACGCGGGCATCCCCCGCAGCGTCGCCTTGACCAGCACGGTCTGCGTGGCGTCGTCGGCACGCGGCGCGATGAACGTGACCGGGATCGACGCGATGACCCCGCCGGCCGGATCGAGCAGCTCCGCCGCCAGTCCGGGCCTCAGATCCTTCGCACGCTCGAGCGGGACGTTGATGTAGGCCTCGAGGCCCTCGGGCGCGTCAAGCGTCGTGATGATCGTCGCCGGCGTCACGCGGTCGCCCTGCCGCACCAGAATGTCCCCGACCACGCCGGCGCTCGGCGCGGTCACGCGGTAGTACTGCAGCTCCACCTGACTCTCGCGAATCAGCGACTGTACGGCGGCCAGCTGTGCGTCGGCGTTCGCCTGCGCGGTTTCCGCCTGCTCCAGCTCGGCGCGGCTCACGGCGCCCGCATCGAACAGCTTCTGCATCCGGGCGAGCTGCTGCCGCGCGAACGCCAGGTCGGCCTCCCGCGACAGGCGCTGGGACTCGGTTCCACTGACCGTCGCCTGTTGTTTGTCCGGATCGATCTGCAGCAGCGGCTGCCCGGCGCTGACGCGCTCGCCGGAGCGGACAAGGATCTGGCGGACAAACCCTTCCACCTGCGGCTGCACGGTAATCGACCGCAGCGATCGAATCGTCGCGACGTACTCGCTCGACTGCGGCAGCCTCTTCGCCTCGAGCGCGATGGTCCGGACCTCCATGGGCGGGAAGGCGCCGGCCCCACCGGCCGCCCCCGCAGGCTGGGCCTGGCCGCCGCGGCAGGCCGCGCCGGCCAGCAAGGCGAGGAGTCCGCCACACGCCAGCAGGCGGCCCGTCGAAGACACCGATCTCATCATCGGAAGATACCCTTCAGGCCGCGGCCGAGCGCCGCGACAAACCCCTGCAGCGCGCGCCGCGCCTGCGGCGCCAGCGTGCCCGGATGGACCGGACACAGGCGCACCGGCACCTCGTCGCCGTCCTTGAAGTATTCGGTGTAGGTTGGACACCCGTCGGTCGGACGCAGGTGCGACACGGGGCACAGCTGCTCGGCGTGCAGGCCGGGCGGCGGCGCAAACGGCGCGGGCGGCAGCCGCTGCGACACGCCGCGCATGAACTCAGCCCAGATGGGAAGCGCAACACGGGCGCCGGACCCGCCCTCGCGAATGCGCGCGGGCTGGTCGAATCCCACCCAGACGCCCACGACCACGGAGGACGAGAACCCGACGAACCAGGCGTCGCGATAGTCGTTGGTCGATCCCGTCTTGCCCCCGACCGCGCCGGTCACGCCGTGGCGCCGCGCGGCGGCGCCGGTTCCCCGGTCGACCACGTCCCGCAGCATCGACACCATCTGAAAGGCGACATCCTCGGACAGGATCCGCTCGCGCTCGATGTGCACACGGTGCACCGCCTCCCCCATCCCGTCCTGCACGGACACCAGGCCCCGCGGCCGCACGCGGTAGCCGAGCGTCGGAAAGACGGCGTAGGCCGCGGTCAGCTCGAGCGGCGTCACCAGGCCGCTGCCGAGCGCCAGCGACGGGACGTCCGGCTGGTCGCGGACGCCCAGATCGCGCGCCAGCCGCAGCACGGGCGCGCTCCCCACCTGGTGCTGCAGCCGTACAGCCGCCGCGTTGCTCGACTCGAGCAGCGCCTCGCGCAGCGTCATCTCATCGCGGCCGGCCACGCGCTCGTCGCGGGGAATCCAGACGCCGCTGGACGCCTCCACGGCGACCTGCTGCAGACCGGTAATCGTCGATGCCGGCGACAGGCCGCGCTCGAGCGCCGCGGCGTAGACGAACGGCTTGAACGCCGAGCCCGGCTGACGCCGGCTGCGCACCGCGCGGTTGAAGGGGGTCGTCGCGAAGTCCGAGCCGCCGACCATCGCCAGCAGATTCCCCGTGTTCGGGTCGAGGGCGACGAGCGCCGCCTGCAGCCCGGCCGCCCCCACCCGTGCGAGGCCGCCGCGCACGGCGGCCTCCGCCGCGTCCTGCATCGCCGGCACGAACGTGGTGCGCACCCGCCAGTCGGGCGGGTTGTCGTCGCCGTACAGCTCGCGGAACTGCTGGCGGAGGAACTCCTTCGCGTACCCGTGCCGCGCGGCGGTCACGATTGGCGGCGGCTGGACGCGCACGGGGGCCGCACGCGCGGCGCCTTCCTGTTCGGTGGTGATCTTGCCTTCCTCCCGCATGCGCCGCAGGACGACGAAGCTGCGGCGCCGCGCGGCGTCAAGATGCGTCCAGGGCGAATACGACGCCGGCGCCCGGATGATGCCGGCGATGAGCGCCGCCTCGGCCAGCGTGAGCTCGGCGGCCGGCTTGCCCAGCATCTTCTGCGACATCGTTTCGACGCCGTACACCCCGCCGCTCAGGTACACGCGATTCAAATACAGTTCGAGAATCTCCCGCTTCGACAGAGCGAGTTCCAGCATCACGGCGAGCGCCGCTTCCTTGAGCTTGCGCCCGTACGTCCGGGTGTTCGAGAGGAACAGCGTTCGCGCCAGCTGCTGCGTGATCGTACTGCCGCCCTGCGTGCCCCCGCCCGGCCGCAGGTTGAAGACTGCCGCCCTGGCGAGCGCAATCGGATCGACCCCGGGGTGCAGGTAATAGCGGTGGTCCTCCACGGCGATTACCGCGTCCTTGACGTAGGTGGAGATCTGCGTGAGGGGGACATCGCGCCGCTGCTCGTCGAGGCGAAACCACGGGCGATCGTCGGCGTCGTAGAAGACGGTGTCGCCGACACCCCGGTGCAGTCTGGAGATCGCCCAGGCGTGCCGGACCGTCCAGACCACCGTCATGGTCAGGATGACGATCGCGGCCGCCCCCGCGGCGGTGATCAGCCAGTCGCGGCGCGAGAGGACACGGAGGTCTGAAAAACGCACCTCCGAATGGTATAACGATGCTGCTATGGCCACCCGAACCGGCCGTTTTCTCGTGGTCGCGCTGCTGCCCGCCGTGGCGGCCCTGGCGGCGCAGGAGTCCTCACCGTCTGCCGCCGGCGAGCGTGATTTTCTGTCGCGCGTCCGGCGCCTGACCGTCGAAGGGCGCCGCGCGGGCGAAGGCTACTGGTCGCCCGACGGCCGGCGCCTCGTGTTCCAGAGCGAGCGCGAACCGGGCAACCCCTTCTACCAGATTTACGCGCTCGACTTCGCCTCCGGCGATACCAGGCGTATCTCGCCCGGCTACGGCAAGACGACCTGCTCGTTCTTCCGGCCCGGCACCGATCAGATCCTGTTTGCATCGACGCACCACGACCCGCGGTCGAAGACGCTGCAGCAGGAAGAGCTCGACTTCCGCGCCTCGGGCAAGGAGCGGCGCTACGCCTGGGACTACGACCCTGAGTTCGACCTCTATGCCTTCGCGGAGACGTCGGGGCAGTACACGCGCCTGACGAACGCGCGTGGCTACGACGCCGAAGGCAGCTCGTCGCCCGACGGCCAGTGGATCGTCTTTTCGTCGAACCGCGACGCCTACAACCGCACGCTGACCGCCGCCGAGCAGAAGCAGCTCGCCACCGATCCGAGTTACTTCTCGGAGATCTACATCATGCGCGCCGACGGCTCGCAGCAGCGCCGGCTCACCAGCGTCGCCGGGTACGACGGGGGCCCGTTCTTCTTTCCCGACGGCTCGCGCATCATCTGGCGCCGCTTCGACGAACAGGGGCTGATTGCCGACGTCTGGACGATGAAACCGGACGGAACCGACGCGCGCCGGATCACCGACTTCGGCGCCATGAGCTGGGCGCCCTACGTGCATCCGTCCCACCAGTACATCCTGTTCGCCTCGAACAAGCTCGGGTTCGAAAACTTCGATGTGTTCATGGTGGACATGGAGGGACGGAAGGAGCCCGTGCGGGTGACCTACGCGGACGGGTTCGACGGCCTGCCCGTGCCCTCCCCCGACGGCCGCCGCCTGGCGTGGACCTCGAGCCGTGGGGGCGGGCGCGAGGGACAGATCTTCCTGGCCGACTGGAACCACGAGCGGGCGCTCGCGGCCCTGCGCGCCGCTCCCGATCGGAAGGCCGGGTCCCGGTGAGGAAGACAACCGCGCTCCTCGTTGCCCTGCTGCTGCTCGGCGCGCCGGCCTCCCGCGCGCAGCGTCCGGCGTCGTCGCCGACGCGGTCTCATGTGGAATTTCTCGCCTCCGATCGACTCGAGGGGCGCGAAGCCGGATCGCCCGGCGAGCGCCTGGCCGCCGACTATCTCACCGCCCAGCTGGCGCGCATCGGCGCGCGCCCCCTGCCGGGGCGCGCCGACATGTTCATGCCCTTCGAGTTCACCGCCGGCAGCCGCGACGGCGGCTCGACCGTCACGGTGACGGCGGGCGCCGCGCCCGCGCGCGCCTTTTCCGCCCCGCGGGACGTCCGGGCGCTGTCGTTCTCGGATGACACCGATCTCAGCGGACCGGTGGTCTTCGCGGGGTACGGCCTCGTCGTGCCCGAATCGCAGAACGTCGGCTACGACAGCTACGCCGCGCTCGACGTGAAGGACAAGATCGTCGTCGTCCTCCGCTACTTTCCCGAGGACGCGGATCAGAAGCTGCGCGCCGTGCTCGCGAGGTATTCGGACCTGCGGTACAAGGCGATGGCCGCGCGCCAGCGGGGTGCCAGGGCGCTGCTCGTCGTGACCGGACCCCGGTCGCCCAACGCGGGCGAGCTTGTGCCGATGTCGTTCGACACCGCGCTGGCCGGCTCCGGCATTCCGGCGGCCAGCGTGACCGGCGCCGTGGCGGACGCGCTGTTCGCCGCCGGGGTCGGGTCGCAGCGCGACCCGACAAGCCAGCGCAGCCCTGACGGTCCGCCTTCGCGGACCCTGCGCGACGTGCAGCAGGAGCTCGATTCCGGGAACCCCCATGTGGCCGGCTTCGACCTGCCCGGGATCACCCTGGCGCTCAGAACGTCGGTCGTGCGCGAGCGGCACACGGGCCGCAACGTGCTCGCCTACCTCCCCGGCTCCGCCCCGGTGGCCACCGACAGACCCTGGGTCGTCATCGGCGCCCACTACGACCACCTCGGTCACGGCGACAAGGGCACGTCGCTCGCGTCGAAGGAGGAGGCCGGCGGCATTCATCACGGCGCCGACGACAACGCCTCCGGCGCCGCGGCGGTCCTGGCCGTTGCCGAGACGCTGGCACGATCGACCGGGCCCCGGCGGCGGCACATCGCCATCGCCTTCTGGTCGGCAGAGGAAATCGGCCTCATCGGATCGAACGCGTTCGTGACGAACCCGCCGATGCCGATCGATCGGCTGGCGGCGTACCTGAACTTCGACATGGTCGGGCGGATGCAGGACAACCGGCTGATCGTCCAGGCCACCGGAACCAGCCCGATCTGGGCCCGCCTGCTGGAGCGGGCGAACGTCGCCGCCGGCTTCGATCTCGCCGTGCAGCCCGATCCCTATCAGCCGAGCGATGTCGCCAGTTTCAACCAGGCCGGCGTGCCGAGCGTGATGTTCTTCACCGGATCCCACCCCGACTACCACAAACCGTCGGATACCGCCGACAAGATCAACTACGACGACCTCGACCGCGTCGCGTCACTGGCGGCGTCCCTCGTCGGCAGCGTGGCGAACCTCGCGGAGGCGCCGCCGTTCACCAAGGTCGATCAGCCGGTGTCGCGGGGCAGCATGGCCGGTGTCCGGGTCACGACCGGCACGATTCCGGACTATGCCACGGAGGTCAAAGGGTTGCTGCTGTCCGGGGTGATCGGGGGCGGACCGGCCGAGCAGGCCGGGCTGATGAAAGGCGATGTCATCGTGGAGATCGCCGGCCAGACGATCGCGAACATCTACGACTACACCTATGCGCTCGAACTGCTGCGCGTGAACCAGCCCGTGACGGTCGTCTACACGCGCGGCGGCCAGCGGCGGGAGACGCAGCTGACGCCAGGGGCGCGGCGATAATCACAGATCGATCAGCCCTGCCGGTCGGACGCCAGGATTTCCTCGGCTTTTTCCTTGAGTGTCGCCGGGTGGACCTCGACGGCAGCCGGCCCCTGCGCGCGGGCGTAGACGAGCGCCGCGACGAAGATCACGACGATCAGCAGCAGTGAGAACCACTGCGGAATCTCGAGACCGATGTACCCGGCCGTGTGCGCATAGTCGGCGCAGAGCTTGATCCCGATCCACGCGATGATCACGAACGCGGCGTCGACCAGCGCCGGGTAGCGCTCGACCAGCACCATCAGCTGCCCGACGACCATCCGCAGCGCGACAATCCCCAGAATGCCGCCGGTCAGCACGACCCAGATCTTCGGCGACATCGCGACCGCGACAAGGATCGAGTCGATCGAAAACGCCAGGTTCACCACCTCGACGCGGACGACCGTCGCCCAGAAGGCCGACAGCCCGAGCCACGGCCTGGCCTGCGGCGCCGTGCGGCGATCCGCGCCCTCCTTGCCTCCCCAGAAGTGGGAGTAGGTGAGATACAGCAGGTACAGCCCGCCGACCAGTTTCACCCAGGCGACGCGGATGAGATACACCGCGAGCAGCGTGGCGATGGACCGGAAGACAAAGCCGCCGACCAGGCCGTATCGAAGCGCCTTGCGGTGCTGATGGCGCGGCAGGCCGAGCACCATGATGGCCATCACGAGGGCGTTGTCGGCGCTCAACAGCCCCTCGAGGGCGATGAGCGTCCCGATGGTGAGGAAATCGGCAGCCTGAATGTTCAAACCTCCTAGATCCTATCGGAAACGCCGCGGTAACATTGACATGACACGTATCAAGCTCTACACTCGATGTGTATCAAGGTGGAGCGCGAACTCTACTTCATCAGCGTGGCGGCCGAGATGCTGGGGATGCATCCGCAGACCCTCCGGAAGTACGAGCGGCTGGGACTGATCCAGCCGTCGCGCACCATCGGCAGCATGCGCCTGTACTCGCGCGAGGAGCTCGAGCGGCTGCGCCTCATCAAGCAGCTTGTCGATGAGGGCGGGATCAATCTCGCCGGCGTGCAGCGGCTGCTGACGATCGCCGAGGTGATGCAGCGCATCCGCCCGCTGATGGACGAGCACGCGCTCAGCACCGGCGCCGGACGCCGGCAGCTGCTGCACGAGATCCGCCGGCTGAACGACGCGCTGGGGCTCTGAGATGGAATTCAAGGATTACTACGCGACGCTCGGCGCGACCAAGGCCTCCTCCGAAAAGGAGATCAAGCAGGCCTACCGGAAGCTCGCCCGCAAGTATCACCCGGACGTGAACCCGGGCGACAAGCAGGCGGAGGCGCGCTTCAAGGAGATCAACGAGGCGTACGAAGTCCTTGGCAGTCCGGCCACGCGGAAGAAATACGACGAGCTCGGCGCGAACTGGCGGCTCTACGAGCAGGCCGCCGCGCAGGGGGGACCAGACCCGTTCGCCGGCCGGCGGTCGCCGAACATGGGCGGGTCGGGCGGCGGCGTCCGCACGATGACGCAGGAGGAGATGGAAGCACTGTTCGGCGACACGAACCCGTTCTCGGACTTCTTCACCACGTTCTTCGGCGGCGAGGTCCGGGAGGGGCCGCGCGGACGGGCCCGGCATCGCGCCGGCCGCGACGTGGAGCACGAAGTCGAGCTGACGCTCGAAGATGCCTATCACGGCACGATGCGCCGGCTCTCGCTCAAGCACGAGGGACACGCACGCAGCGTGGACGTGCGGATTCCGGCCGGCGTCGGCGACGGCTCGCGCGTGCGCGTCGCCGGCGAGGGCGAACACGGGCTGGGCGGCGCGGCATCGGGCGACCTGTACCTGCGCGTGCGCCTGCTGCCTCATGCCCAGTTCGAGCGCAAGGGACGGGACCTGCATGCGAGCGTGCCGGTCCCGGTGTCCACGGCGGTGCTCGGCGGCGAGGCGACGGTCCAGACCCTGTCCGGCAAGCCCGTGCGGCTGCGTATTCCGGGCCTGACGCAGAACGGGCAGGTGTTCCGCCTCAAGGGGTACGGCATGCCGAAAATCGGCCACACGGACGACACAGGCGACCTGTACGCGCGCATCGCGGTACAACTCCCGGCCGAGCTCTCCCCGGCCGAGCGGGAGCACTACGAGGCGCTCGCCAGGCTGCAGACGGAGGCGGCCAAGAAGCATCCGGCCGCGTGACACATGAATCTCCATAAATTCACCGAAAAGGCGCAGGAAGCCGTCCTCACGGCGCAGCACGCCGCCACCGAACGCCATCATGCCGAGGTCGCACCCGAGCACCTGCTGGTTGCGCTCGTCGAGCAGCAGGACGGCGTCGTGCCGTCCGTGCTCCGGAAGCTGACGCTCGACCCGGCGCGGACCGCGGCCGAGGCGCGCGCGCTGCTCGACGCCCTGCCGCAGGCGTACGGCGCCGACCTGCGGTTCTCGCCGCGCATGAAGCTCGTCGTCGACTCGGCCCAGGCCGAGGCCGGCCGGCTCCAGGACGAGTTCATCAGCACCGAGCACCTGCTCCTGGCGCTGGCGAGCGAAGCGGGCCGGTCGCCGGCCGCGCACCTGCTGCAGCGCAGCGGCGCCACGAAAGACGCCCTGTACGCCGCGCTGACCCAGGTGCGCGGCACCCAGCGCGTGACCTCGCAGAACCCGGAGGCGACCTACGAGGCGCTCGCCCGCTACGGGCGCGACCTGACGGACCTGGCCCGGAAGGGGAAGCTCGATCCGGTCATCGGCCGCGACGAGGAAGTCCGCCGGGTCATCCAGGTGCTGTCACGGCGCACCAAGAACAACCCGGTGCTCATCGGCGAGCCCGGTGTCGGCAAGACGGCGATCGTCGAGGGCCTCGCCCAGCGCATCGTGCGCGGCGATGTGCCGGAGGGGTTGAAGCGCAAGAAGATCTTCGCGCTCGACATGGGCGCGCTGGTCGCCGGCGCCAAGTATCGCGGCGAGTTCGAGGAGCGCCTGAAGGCCGTGCTCAAGGAGATCGGCGAATCCGAGGGGCAGATCGTCCTGTTCATCGACGAGCTGCACACGGTCGTGGGCGCCGGCGCCGCCGAGGGCGCGATGGACGCCTCGCAGATGCTCAAGCCAATGCTCGCCCGCGGCGAGCTGCACACGATCGGCGCGACCACGATTGACGAGTACCGCAAGCACATCGAAAAGGACGCGGCGCTCGAACGCCGCTTTCAGCCCGTGCTCGTCGGGGAACCGAGCGTCGAGGACACGATCTCCATCCTGCGCGGCCTGCGGGAACGGTACGAGATCCATCACGGCGTCACGTTCAAGGACGCGGCGCTCGTGGCGGCCGCGGTGCTGTCGCACCGCTACATCGCGGACCGCTTCCTGCCGGACAAGGCGATCGACCTGATGGACGAAGCGGCCTCGAAGCTCCGCATGGAGATCGATTCCATGCCCGCCGAGCTCGACGAGGTCCGGCGCCGTGTCATGCAGCTCGAGATCGAGCGCGAGGCCCTGCGGAAGGAGACCGACAAGGCGTCGAAAGAGCGCCTGGCGAAACTGGAGCAGGAACTGGCCAACCTGAGAGAGGAGCACGACCGCCTGCAGGCGCAGTGGCAGCAGGAGAAGGCCGCCATCAGCGGCAGCACAACGCTGAAGGAGCAGCTCGAGCAGGCCCGGATCGATTACGAGGCCGCGGTGCGCGCCGGCGACTACGCCAAAGCGTCCGAACTCCAGTACGCCCGCATCCCGGACATCGAAAAGCGCATGCACGAGCAGGAAGGGGGCGGCGGCCAGCCGGCAGCTCCCCGGATGCTCAAGGAAGAAGTCGACGAGGAAGATATCGCCGATGTCGTCTCGAAATGGACGAACATCCCGGTGAGCCGGCTGCTCGAAGGCGAGATTCAGAAGCTCATCCACATGGAGGAACGCCTGCACCAGCGCGTCGTCGGCCAGGACGAGGCCGTCGCGGCCGTGTCCAACGCCATGCGCCGCGCGCGTGCGGGCCTGCAGGACCCCAACCGCCCGCTCGGCAGCTTCGTCTTCCTCGGCCCGACCGGCGTCGGCAAGACCGAGCTGGCGCGCGCCCTCGCCGAGTTCCTCTTCGACGACGAGCATGCGCTGGTGCGGATCGACATGTCCGAGTACCAGGAGAAGCACACCGTGTCGCGGATGATCGGCGCGCCGCCCGGCTACATTGGCTACGACGAGGCCGGCCAGCTCACCGAAGCCGTCCGCCGGCGGCCGTTCGCCGTCGTGCTCTTCGACGAAATCGAGAAGGCGCACCCCGAGGTCCTCAACGTGCTGCTGCAGCTTCTTGACGACGGCCGCCTGACCGACGCCAAGGGTCGGACGGTCGATTTCAAGAATGTCGTCGTGATCATGACGTCGAATCTGGGCAGCCAGTTCATCGCCGAGCACACCGGCGACCTGGCCGAAGGGGTCCGGCGCCAGGTGACCGACGCGCTCCGGCAGCACTTCCGGCCGGAGTTCCTCAATCGCATCGACGAGGTGATCTTCTTCCACGCGCTCGGCCTCGAGCACATGCAGGCCATCGTCGACATTCAGGTTCGCGGTCTGCTCGGGCGCCTCGAAGACCGCAAGATGCATGTGGAGCTGACCGGTGCGGCGAAGGCCTTTCTCGTCTCCGAGGGATACGATCCGATGTACGGGGCGCGGCCGCTCAAGCGCACCATCCAGCGGCGGGTCCTCGACCCGCTGGCCATGCGGGTCCTCGAGGGGGACTTCCGTGATGGCGATCGCATTACCGTCGACGTGGGCGACAATGAATTGAGGTTCGAGAAGCGAAGCACATGGCCACACCCCGCATCCCGCCCGGCCTGAATCCACGGGACAAGCGCCCCGGCGACCGCCGCACGCTTCCGCGTCCAGGCCGTCCCGGCGGGGCCGTCTGGTACGTGCTCGGGTTCCTGATGCTGATGGCGCTGACGCAGGCCTGGTTCCTGGCCCCGGCGGGACGCCCGATCTCGTACAGCGAGTTCAAGACCGCCATTCGCGGCGGACAGGTGGCCGAGGTCACCGTCGGCGAGCAGACGGTCCGCGGCACCTTCAACGTCGACGTCAACGGCAGCCGCAACTTCAACACCGCGCGCATCGACGATCCGAAACTGCTCGAGGAACTCGACGCCGCGAAGGTGAAATATACCGGCGAGTTCGTCAGCCGGTGGCTGCCCGAGGTGATCGGCTGGGTCCTGCCGATGCTGCTGCTGTTCGCGCTCTGGAGCTTCTTCTTCCGGCGGATGGGCAGCGCCGAAGGCGGCGTGATGTCGTTCGCGCGCAGCAAGCACCGGGTGTTTGCCGAAGACGACGTGAAGGTCAGTTTCGCGGACGTGGCCGGGGTCGACGAGGCCGAGCAGGAGCTGAAGGAGATCGTCGAGTTTCTGAAGACGCCGGCGAAGTACACCGCGCTCGGCGGACGGATTCCGAAGGGCGTGCTCCTGGTCGGGCCGCCGGGGACGGGCAAGACGCTCCTCGCGCGCGCCGTGGCTGGCGAAGCGAAGGTCCCGTTTTTCAGCCTGAGCGGGTCCGAGTTCGTGGAGATGTTCGTCGGCGTCGGCGCCGCGCGCGTCCGCGACCTGTTCGCGCAGGCGGAGCAGAAGGCGCCCTGCATCATCTTCATCGACGAGCTCGATGCCCTCGGCCGCACGCGCGTGCAGAGCCCCATGGGATCGCACGAGGAGCGCGAGCAGACGCTCAACCAGCTGCTGGCCGAGATGGACGGGTTCGACTCGCGCAAGGCCATCATCATCATGGCCGCCACCAACCGGCCTGAGGTGCTCGACCCGGCGCTGCTCCGCCCCGGCCGCTTCGATCGGCAGGTGCTCGTCGACAAGCCAGACGTCAAGGGCCGCGAGGAGGTGCTGCGCATCCACACCAAGCAGGTGAAACTCGCGCCCAACGTCGACCTGAAAGTGGTGGCGGCGCGAACCGCCGGCTTTGCCGGCGCCGACCTGGCGAACCTGGTCAACGAGGGCGCCCTGCTCGCGGCGAGGAAGGACAAGACGGCTGTCGAGATGGCCGACTTCGAAGAGGCCATCGATCGACTCATCGCCGGCCTCGAAAAGAAGCGGGTGATGAGCCAGAAGGAGCGCGAGATCGTCGCGTACCACGAAGCGGGGCACGCGATTGTCGCGACGCTCATTCCCGGCATGGACCCGGTACACAAGATTTCGATCGTGCAGCGCGGATTCGGTGCCCTCGGCTACACGATGCAGCTTCCACTCGAGGACCGCTACCTGATGCAGCGCCGCGACCTGCTCAACCAGCTGGCCGTGCTGCTCGGCGGCCGGACGGGGGAGGAGATTGCGCTCGGCGAGATTTCGACGGGCGCGCAGAACGACCTGCAGCGCGCCACCGATATCGCGCGCGCCATGGTGACCGAGTGGGGCATGAGCGACACGCTCGGCGCCATCAACTACGACGGCCACAAACGCAGCCGGTTCCTCGATATTCCGATCGGCCCCGAGCGCGGCGCCTACGCCGAGGACACGGCGAAGCTGATCGACGCGGAGGTGAAGCGGATCATGGGCGACGCGCACGCAGAAGCGCGCCGCATTCTGACGGCGCAGCGCGGGAGCCTCGAGGCGGTGACGAGGCGCCTGCTGGAGCTGGAAGTGATGGAGGGCGCCGAGCTGCGCACCCTCCTCGGCATCCCGCCGGCGGCGGTTGAGGCGTCGGCTGACACGACCCCTCTCCCGCCAGGGCTCTAGACCGGATGAACCATCCTGCGTACGCCGTCGCGCGCATGGTCGCGCCGGCGGTCGCCGATCACCTGCAGCGCCACCGGGCGGCGCTGCCGCCGCAGGACCCGGCGCGGCCGCCGCTCGAGCTGCTCCCGACCGCGCCCCACATCGAAGCCCTGGTCGATGTCGCATTCTGGGCCAGCGTCCGCCGCGAAGAAGGCTACATCCCGAAGATCTCTCTTGCCTTCCTCCGGCCCATGGCCGAGGTGTCTCCGCTCGTCTTCGGGCAGCCGCTGCCGCTCGACCCCGCCGCGCTGACCCGCCTGGCGGCGGCCGTCGAACGGCCGGGCGTGCATCTGGGCGTCTGGCCGGCCGACAGCGGAGACCTGATGGTCTGGGGGGCGACCCACACGATCCCATCGTTCTGCTTCGTCGTCGAAGTGGTCGCGCCCGGCGTGCTCGTGCTCAAGCATCGTCCGCGACACGAATCGCGCAAGTTCGTCAACGTGGCGGTGCTCGAGGGCGATCGGATCAAGATCGTCGACGAAGGCACGTCGCTGCTGGCCGGCTGCCCCGCGCTGATGGCGTCGCTCATCGCCTTCGACCCGGCGTCGCTTCACGACGACGCGCTGAACCTGCAGGTGCGGCTGGCGCTGTCGATGCGCCGGCACGGGCGCGGCGGCATTCTGCTGATCGTGCCGTCGGGCACCGATGCGTGGCGTGATTCGATCGTCCACCCGATCCGGTACGCCGTGCAGCCGCCCTTCCGCCAGCTGCCGGACCTGCTCCGCGGGCGCGGCGACATGGCCGAACACGAGTGGCACGAAGCGCTGGAGCGCTCCATCGATTCGCTGGCCGGCCTGACGGCGGTCGACGGCGCGACGGTGATGACCGACGGCTACGATCTGCTCGCGTTCGGCGCCAAGATCGGCCGCCGGGACGGCGGCAGCCCCGTGGAGGACATTGTCGTGACCGAACCGATTGTCGACGGCGCAGCCGAGCGCATGCACCCCGGCCAGCTCGGCGGCACCCGCCATCTGGCGGCCGCGCAGTTCGTGCACGACCAGCGAGGGGCCGTGGCGCTCGTCGCGTCGCAGGACGGGCGATTCACGATCTGCGCGTGGTCGCCCTGCGACGACACCGTCCATGCGCACCGCGTCGAGATCCTGCTGTTATAGGGGACGCGGGGCTCAGTCGGTCACGCACCCCTCGGAGGCGGAGCGGACCAGGCGCACGTACTTGCCCAGCACGCCGCTGGTGGCCCGCGGGGCGGGCGCCGTCCAGGCGGCACGCCGCGCCTCGAGATCCTGGGCGCTCAGCTCGACGCGCAGCTCGCCCGCCGCCGCGTCGATGGTGACGCGGTCGCCGTCGCGGAGGAGTGCGATCGGCCCTCCGTCCTGCGCCTCCGGCGTGATGTGGCCGATGATGAAGCCGTGCGAGCCGCCGGAAAAGCGGCCGTCGGTAATCATGGCGACATCCTTGCCGAGCCCGGCGCCCATGATCGCGGAGGTCGGCGTCAGCATCTCGGGCATCCCCGGTCCGCCCTTCGGCCCCTCGTAGCGAATGACGACCACCGATCCCTTGAGGATCTCTCCACGCTCGAGGCCCGCCAGCATCGCTTCTTCCGAGTCGTACACCTTTGCCGGCCCGGCGAAGCGCTCCCCTTCCTTGCCCGTGATCTTCGCGACCGCCCCGTCGGGCGCGAGATTCCCGCGAAGGATCCGCAGGTGGCCGCGCGGGGAGACCGGCTGCTCGATCGGTTGAATCACCTGCTGTCCCTGCGCGAGCGGTGGGGCCCCCGCCACGTTCTCGGCGAGCGTCTTCCCCGTGACCGTCAGGCAGTCGCCGTGGAGGAACCCGCGCTCGAGCAGGTATCGCATCACCGCGGGAGTGCCGCCGGCGTTGTGGAGATCTTCCTGGACGTACCGGCCGCTCGGCTTCAGGTCCGCGAGCAGCGGGACGCGGTCGCTCACCCGCTGGAAGTCCTCGAGCGCCAGCGGAATGCGGGCCGTCCTGGCAATCGCCAGCAGGTGCAGCACGGCGTTGGTGGAGCCGCCGAGCGCCATCACCATCGTGATCGCGTTTTCGAACGACCGGCGCGAAAGGATGTCGAGCGGCTTCAGATCGCGCTCGAGGAGCGTCCGCACGGCCGGCCCCGAGCGGCGGCACTCGTCAACCTTGCCCGGATCGTCGGCCGGCGTCGACGAGCTGTACGGCAGGGACAGGCCCAGCGCCTCGATCGCGACCGCCATCGTGTTGGCGGTGTACATCCCGCCGCAGGCGCCGGCGCCGGGGCACGAGTGGCGGACGATGTCGAGCCGCTGCGCGTCGGTAATCGCGCCCGCGAGATACTCGCCGTACGACTGGAACGCCGAGATCACGTCGCGCGGCTTGCCGAGCGCCTCGCCGGGGCGGATCGTGCCGCCGTACACCATCAGGGCGGGCCGATTCAGCCGGATCATCGCCATCACCGACCCCGGCATGTTCTTGTCGCAGCCGGGCACGGTGACCAGCGCGTCGTACCACTGCGCGCCCATCACGGTCTCGATCGAATCGGCAATCACATCGCGCGACGGCAGCGAGTAGCTCATGCCCTCGGTGCCCATCGAAATGCCGTCGCTGACGCCGATCGTGTTGAAGCGCAGGCCGACGAGACCCGCCCCCTGCACGCCTTCCTTGACGTGCAGCGCGAGGCGATCGAGATGCATGTTGCAGGTGTTGCCCTCCCACCACATGCTGCAGATGCCCACCTGCGCCTTCTGCAAATCGGCGTCGGTGAGCCCCGCGCCGTACAGCATCGCCTGCGAGGCGCCCTGGCTGCGCGGCTGCGTGATGCGTGCGGAGTACTTGTTCATACCGACGACGGCTGCGGGAGCTTCACCGGATCGAGGAACGGCATCATGTCGCGCAGCTTCGACCCGACGATCTCGAGCGGGTGATTCCGGTCGCGCTCGCGCATCGCCTTGAAATTCGGACACCCGGCCTCGTTTTCGTCGATCCAGTTCTTCGCGAACTCACCCGCCTGAATCTCCTTGAGCAGCTGGCGCATGGTGGCCTTGGTCTGCTCGGTGATGATGCGCGACCCGGCCGTATAGTCGCCGTACTCGGCGGTGTCGCTCACCGAGTAGCGCATGTAGCTCAACCCGCCGCGGTACATCAGATCGACGATGAGCTTCAGCTCGTGCAGGCACTCGAAATACGCAATCTCCGGCTGGTAGCCCGCCTCGAGGAGAATTTCGAATCCCGCCTTGACGAGGGCGCTTGTGCCGCCGCAGAGCACCGCCTGCTCGCCGAACAGATCGGTCTCCGTTTCCTCGGCGAACGTGGTCGCGATCACGCCGGCGCGCGTGCAGCCGATGGCGCGCGCGTACGACAGCGCCAGTCCCTTGCCCCTGCCGGTGACGTCCTGATGCACCGCCAGCAGTCCCGGCGTGCCGCCTCCCTCCTCGAACACCTCACGGACGCGGTGGCCCGGCGCCTTCGGCGCGACCATCGTCACGTCGACGTCCGTCGGCGGCACGAGCCAGTTGAAGCGCACGGCGAAGCCGTGGGCGAACATCAGCATCTTGCCGGCCGTCAGGTGCTGTCTGATGTCGGCGGTGTACACCTTCGCCTGGTGCTGGTCGGGCACGAGGACCATGATGACGTCGGCCCACTTCGAGGCCTCGGCGATGCCCAGCACCGTCAGCCCGGCGGTCCGCGCCTTCTCAATCGACTTGCTCGTGGCCGGCAGCCCGACCACCACCTCGACGCCGCTGTCCTTGAGGTTGAGCGCGTGGGCGTGGCCCTGCGATCCGTATCCAATCACCGCCACTTTCTTCGCGCGGATCAACTGGATATCCGCATCCTGGTCGTAATACATCGTCGCCATGGGTACTCCTGAGGGTTAAGAAGCTTGCGCGGCCGACAGCGCCGTGTCGCCCCGCCGCATCGCCACCTGGCCGGTCCGGACCATCTCGATGATCCCCAGCGGCTCGAGCCGGCTGATGACGGCGTCGACGTGCGGCGGCTCGCCGGTAATCTCGAGGGTCATCGTCTGCTCGCCCGAGTCCACGATGTGCGCGCGGGTCTCATCGACCACGCGGAGCAGCGCGGCGCGGTCGTGGCCCGCGACTGCGACCTTCACGAGGGCAAGGTCGCGCGCCACCGCGGGCACCAGGCCGAGATCCTCGACCTGCAGCACGTTCACGAGTTTGTACAAGTAAGCGGTCACGCGCTCCGCGCTCGCCTGATCGCTGTCGATCACGATCGTCATGCGCGAGACGCCCGGCTCGGCGGTGCGGCCGACCGTCAGCGACTCGATGTTGAAATTCCGGCGCCGGAAGAGCGACGCGACACGATTGAGGACGCCCGGCTTGTCTTCGACGAGCGCCACGAGGGTGTGATGCATGTGCGGACTGTTGAATCTCCCGTCTTTGTCTTTGGTCTTTGGTCTCTGGTCTTCAGGCCGCTGTCCGGGCCGAAAGACGACAGACGAAAGACCAAGGACCCACTAGGTCGGATCGGCGCCCGTTTCGGCGAGCACCGTCGGCTCGGGACGGCGAATCATCGCGTCCAGGTCGGCGCCGGCCGGTACCATCGGGTACACGCTGTCCTCCTGCTCCACGCGGAAGTCGATGAGGACCGTGCCCTCGGCGGCGCGGGCCCGCTCGACCGCGCCGAGCACCTCGCTCCGCTTCTCGACGCGCAGTCCCTCCAGGCCGTGCGCGTCGGCCAGTTTCACGAAATCAGGACTGCGCAACGGCGTCGCGGCGTAGCGGCGCTCGTAGAAGAACTCCTGCCACTGCCGCACCATCCCGAGATAGCCGTTGTTGATGATGGCGATGTTGATCTTGACGCCTTCCTGCGCGGCGGTCGTCAGCTCCGCCTGCGTCATCTGGAAGCCGCCGTCGCCGACGATGGCCCAGACCTCGGCATCGGGACGGGCGATCTTCGCGCCGATGGCGGCCGGCACCGCGAAGCCCATCGTGCCAAGGCCGCCCGAGGTGATGAGCGTCCGCGGCGACTCGTGATGGTAGTACTGCGCCTCCCACATCTGGTGCTGGCCGACGTCGGTCACCACCACCGCGTTGCCCCCCGTGATGCGCCAGATGTCGTTGATGACGTGCGCCGCATACAGGTGCCCGGTGTCCGGCAGCGCCTGGATGTCGCGCACCGCGGCGTCACCCTTCATCGAATCGATGTACGACACCCACGGCGCATGATCGGCGGGCTCGAGCACCTCGACGAGATCGACGAGCGTCTCGCGCAGATCCCCCACGATGGCCGCGTCGCACACGACGTTCTTGTTGATCTCCGACGGATCGATGTCGACGTGGATCTTTCTGGCGTGCGGGGCGTACGTCTTGGTATTGCCGGTCACGCGGTCGTCGAAGCGCATGCCGAACGCCAGCAGCAGGTCGGCCTCCTGAATCGCATGATTCACCCACGCCTCGCCGTGCATGCCCATCATCCCCAGGTTGAGCGGATGGCTCGCCGGCACGCCGCCGAGACCGAGCAGCGTCATCGCAATCGGTGCGTCGATCCGCTCGGCCAGCGCCAGCAGCTGCGTCGTCGCGCCGCCCTGGATCACCCCCTGGCCCGCCAGAATCACCGGCCGCTGCGAGCGGCGAATCAGCTCCGCCGCCTTCAGGAGGGCCTCACGCGTGACCGGGCGATTGGGGCGATAGCCGCGCAGCTTCACCGGGCTCGGATCCCACCGCCAGTCGGTCGAGGCCTGCTGCGCATCCTTGGTAATGTCGACCAGGACGGGCCCGGGCCGGCCCGAGATCGCCAGGTGGAATGCCTCCTTCATGGCAGGCATGATGTCGTCCACGCGCGTCACCAGATAGCTGTGCTTGGTAATCGGCAGCGTGATGCCGGTGATGTCGGTCTCCTGGAACGCGTCGTAGCCGATGAGCTTGCCCGGTACCTGGCCCGTGATGCAGACAATCGGGGACGAATCCATCATCGCCGTGGCGATGCCGGTCACCATGTTCGTCGCGCCCGGGCCCGACGTCGCCACGGCCACGCCGACGCCGCCGCCGGCACGGGCAAACCCGTCGGCCATATGTGTGGCCCCTTGCTCGTGGCGCACCAGGACGTGCCGGACCGGATAGTCCAGCATGGCGTCATACGCCGGGAGGATGGCGCCGCCGGGGTACCCGAACACCGTGTGCACGCCCTCGTGCACGAGGCACTCCCAGATGATTTGCGCACCGGTCCGTGTGGGCATGCTGGCCAGTCTGCCTGACGGGGCGGCCATCAGTCAAATTGATAGTTATTCAAACACAATAACCAACAGTAATACCTACGCCGCCCCGGTGGGCCCGGCCGGCTTCCCGCCCGGGCCCGGCACGGCAGCCTCGGCCCCGTCAAATCCCGTTGTCCGGTGGGTGCCATCGCAGAACGGCTTGGCCGCCGACTTGCCGCATCGGCAGAGCGCCACGGGCCGCCGCTCAATCGTGTAGGGCACGCCGTTCCAGTCAACGAGGGCGACGTCCTCGCTTTCGATGACGTAGGGACCGTTCTTGCGCAGGCGAATCCTCATCGGGCACTCCAGGCAGCCCCGGCCGGCATCAGAATGCGCCCGGATCCCGACCGATGGCGACGATGCTGCATGCCGCAATCACGTTCAGCTTGCGCCGCTTCGCGTCGGCCAGGACTTCGTCGCTGTCGGCCCCGGGGTTGATCCAAATCTCCGGAATCTGCTTCCGCTCGAATTCCGGAAGCAGCCGCAGCGCCACGTCCGGCTGCACATACACCGTGGCGATGTCGATCGACTCCGGGACGTCCAGCACCGACGCATAGGCGCGCAGGCCCTCGACGAGTGGTTCGCCCGGATTGACAGGGATGACCCGGTAGCCTTCCGCCTGGAACGCGCGAAGCGCCTTGTTGCCGAACTTCTGGCGGTCGTTCGACGCGCCGACCACGGCGACCGTCCTGATCATGATCCCAGTATGACACTCGCCGGGTTCGATAGAATGGGCATCCCGTGCGGCGCCCCGTACTCACCCTGCTGTTCCTCTGCTCGCTGACGTTCTTCCTCGGCCTCGGGCGACAGGCCATCACCGACTCCGACGAAGGCTTCTACGCCGAAGCCGCGCGGGAGATGGTCGAGGGCGGCGACTGGATCACGCCGCATTTCAACTACGAGGAGCGGTGGCAGAAACCCGTCCTGTATTACTGGATCACCGCCGCCGCCTACGTCCTGACGGGACCCACCGAGCAGGCAGCCCGCTGGTGGTCGGCGCTCTCGGGCCTGGGGCTCGTCCTCCTGACGTGGGCCGCCGCGCGCCGCCCCACACCGGGTCCGGCCGGCCCCGGCCGGCACGTCACGGAGGAGGCGGCGTGGCTGGCCGGCGCGATCGTCGCCACCTGTTTCGGCTGCTTCGCGATGGCGCGCCTCGCGCTGCCCGATCTGCCCCTCGCCTTCCTTGTGACGCTTGCGATCTGGTCGGCGCTCGAGGACAGGTGGCGGCTTGCCGGCGCCGCGGCGGGTCTGGGATTCGCGATGAAAGGCCCGCTCGCGATCGCGCTCCCCGCGATGGTGCTCGTGCCGATCTGGTGGCGCGAGCGGCGCCTCCAGGCGCTCCCCTGGCGTGAGGTTGCGCTCGCGGCGGTGATCTTCGCGGTCGTCGGGCTCCCCTGGTACGGCGCCATGACGCTGCAGCACGGCGTCGCGTACCTCAACAGCTTCTTCGTCGGTGACAATCTGGAACGGTTCGCCACCGATCGCTTCAACGAACCGCGGCCCCTCTGGTTCTACGTCCCGATCGTAATCGGCGGCATGCTCCCGTGGTCGATGTACCTGGCCGTACTGCCGTGGCGATCGATCCGCGATCTCCTGCGGCGCACGCGCCAGGTGTCGGCCGACGAGTGGCGGCTCCTTGTCTGGGCGTTCGTGCCGCTGCTCTTTTTCACGCTGTCGATCGGCAAGCAGCCCCGGTACATTCTTCCGGTCCTTCCCCCCCTCGGCATCCTGCTCGCCCGATCGCTGACAAAGCGGATCGCCGCTGCCGATCGGCCCGCGCGGCGCGAACTGGCGATTGCGACCGGGGCGACTGCGGCCCTCTACGCCGCGTTCGCCGTGCTCCTCCTGCGCGCACAGCCGCTGTTCATCACCACCGCGCCCGTGCTGACTCTGACCGGCGCTGCGGCGATCGCGGGCGGCGCGCTGGCGCTCGGATCGCTCGCAGCCACGCGCCGCTGGCGCGCGCTGCCGGTCACGACAACCGCCTGCGCCGCCGTGCTGCTGCTGTCGATCCAGTTCGGCGCCCTCGCGGGCCGCCGACCCGAAGCGGTCGAGCAAATGGCGGCCCTCCTGCGCCAGTACCGGCAGGGGGACCAGCCGGTCGGGCTCTACCGGGTCTTTGTCAGGAATCTGGCCTTTTACAGCCGGTCCGCGCAGATCGATCTGTTCGGCGAGAGCCAGGCGCTCGACTTCCTGAAGTCACCCGATCGGGTCCTGCTCGTCGTGCGTGATGTCGATCTGCCGCGGCTGGAGGCAATGTCCGGCGTCATCACACAGCGCCTTGGCGAGGTGCAATACCTGAATACCAACAACATCCGCGTCCGGACGGTCCTCTCCCCGGCGCCGTCGCAGAACCTGGAGCGGGTGCTGCTGGTGGCGAACAGGGCCGCCGGGCCATAGGGGGCCGGCCCTGCGAGCGGGTCAGGTCGTTACGGAAAGATCTTGCCCGGGTTCAGAATCCCGTGCGGGTCGAACGCCGCCTTGACGCGCTTCATCAGCGCCATCGCCTCAGCCGACAGCTCGATGCCGAGGTAGGGTGCCTTCGCGAAGCCGATCCCGTGCTCGCCGCTGATCGACCCCTCGAGCGCCACCACCCGTTCGAACAGCACGCGCTCGGCCTGCGCGGCCCGGGCGCGCTCGTCCGCGTTGTCGCGGTCGACCATCAGGTTCACGTGGATGTTGCCGTCGCCGGCGTGGCCGAACGCCACGATACGCAACCCGAACCGATCCCGGAGGCCCTGGATCACGGCGAACAGATCCGGCACCCGGCCGCGCGGCACCACGACGTCGTGGTTGATCTTCAGGAGCCCGGTCGCACGCAGCGCCAGCGAGATCAGCCGCCGCGCCGTCCAGATCTGCTCCCGCTCCTCATCACCGGAGGCGAGCGCGACCGCGGTCGCGCCGGCATCGCGGCACGCCTGTGCCGCGACGTCGATCTCCTCCGCCACGGCGGCCTCGGTGCCGTCGGCCTCGACGATCAGCATGGCGCCCGTATCTCTGGGCGCGAGGTCGCGGCCGAGATGCTCGCGCACGGCCTCGAGCGATGCGGCATCAATCAGCTCGATCGTCGCCGGTACGACACGACGGCGGATGAGCGTTGACACCGCGGTCACGGCGCCCCGAATATCGCCGAAGAGCGCCCGCAGCGTCGCCCGCGCCGGCGGCTTCGGCACCAGGCGCAGGGTGACCCTCGTGATGATGGCGAGCGTCCCCTCCGAGCCGACCAGCAACTGCGTCAGGTCGTAACCGACGACGTTCTTCACCGCTTTCGACCCGGTGTGGATGATCTCGCCGCCGGGCAGGACCGCCTCGAGCGCCAGCACGTAGCGCCGCGTGGTGCCGTACTTGAAACCGCGCGGCCCCCCGGCGCACTCGGCCACGTTGCCGCCGATCGAGGAGATATCGAGGCTCGCCGGATCGGGCGGATAGAACAGGCCGACCGCTTCGACGGCGCGCTGCAGGTCGCCCGTGATGACGCCCGGCTCGACCACGGCGAGCAGGTTCGTCTCGTCGATTTCCAGAATGCGATTGAGGCGCTCGAGCGACAGGAGCACCCCTCCGCGGGTCGGCACCGCGCCGCCCGTGTAGCCGGTACCCGCGCCGCGCACCGTGAGCGGCACCCGGCGCTCGTCGCACAACCGGGCGATTGCGGCAATCTGGTTCGTATCGGCGGGAATGACGACGAGGTCCGGAGGGTGGCCGATGCCGAGCGCGTCCTGGCCGTACCGCTCGAGCGACCCGGCATCGGCACGCACGTACTCGCGCCCGACCACCTCGCGCAGCTCCGGTGCCAGCAATTCAGGGATGGAACGCGACATTCACAGACTCGCAGCCGCGGCGGCACGGAGCCACGGAGCAGACGTACCCGGCTTCCGCACCTCGCTGCCCGGGCGGCCCGCGATCAGCGTGACGCGCCGGCTCTGGCCGGCTGCAGCGACTCGGCGAAGCGGAGAATCCGCGTGGCCCCTTCCCGCAACTGCTCCATCGACGTGGCGTAGGAGATCCGCAGGTAGCCGGGCGCGTCGAATCCTTCGCCCGCCGTCACCGCGACGTACTCCTTCTCGAGCAGCGCCTGCGCAAAGTCCGCGGACGTCCGCAGGCCATCCGGCGACAGCAGTCCGGAAATATCCGGGAACAGATAGAACGCGCCCTTCGGCTTGACGCACCGGATGGACGGATGCGCCGTCAGCCAGGCGTGGATGCTGTCGCGCCGCCGGCGGTACTCGTTCAGCATGACGGTCACCGCGTCCTGCGGGCCGGCAACGGCCGCGAGCGCCGCCTTCTGCGTAATCGACGTGATATTGGACGTCGTCTGGCCCTGGATGGTGTTGAAGACGGCGGTCAGGTCCTTCGGCGCGATCGTCCAGCCGCAGCGCCAGCCGGTCATGGCGTACGACTTCGAGGCGGATCCGGCGATGACCGTACGGTCCCGGTGGCGATCGAAGAGCACCTTGACGAGGTTGTGGGCCGTCGGCTCGTAGATGAGCTGCTCGTAGCAGAGGTCCACCACAATCCAGACGCCGCGCTTGGCCGCGGCGTCGACGATCGGCGCGAGTGTCGCTTCGTCGACCAGCCCGCCGGTCGGGTTGCACGGCGAGTTGATGATGATCGCCCTGGTCCGCGGCGTCATCGCGCCGACGATCGCTTCGGCATGCACCGCAAACCCGTCGTCGGCACGCGTGGGCACAATGACCGGCGTGGCACCCACCAGTTTCACCTGCTCCGGGATGGTCGGCCAGTACGGGGCGTGCGTGATGACCTCGTCGCCGGGGTCGTAGAGCGCGAGCGCGGTGTTAAAGAGCGCCTGCTTGCCGCCGGCCGTGATCAGGACTTCGGCGGACGTGATGTCGACGCCGTACTGCCCCTTGTACCGCGCGCAGACGGCTTCGCGCAGCTCGGGAATCCCGGCCGCGGCCGTGTAGCGCGTGAAGTTGGCGTCGATCGCCGCCTTCCCCGCCGCCTTGGCGTGCTCCGGCGTCTGAAAATCGGGCTCGCCCGCGGTGAAATCCACGACATTGAACCCGGCGCGGCGCAACCGCTCGGCTTCCGCCGCTGCCTTGAGCGTGGCCGATCCCGACACCTGCGCGAGACGCTGTGCGAACATGCGAACGACTCTCCCTGCCTGCTGCCTGCTGCCTACTGCCTACTGCCGACTGCCGACTTCTCCCTCAGCCACCGCTCCACGGCCGGCGGCACCAGCCCGTGCACCTCGCCGCC
>JACQZV010000094.1 GCA_016213695.1 Acidobacteriota bacterium
GGAACTGCACCGGGCGTCCTCCCTGGCAGTACACCGAGTAGGACAGCTGACCCAGGCCGAACGGCGTGTCGCCTGCCAGCGTACAGCCGGTAATGGTCGTTGGAGAGGAGCCGTACGGCCGGCCCGTGCGCTGCACCGTGCCGTCGTTGACGCAATTCACCGTGGCGCCGCCGCCGCCGTCGATAGGGAAGAAATCGGTTTGCGCAAGGGCATCGCGCGCGCCACATACCCCGAGCGCCGTGAGTACGGCCGCCAGCCCTGTGCGTCGATGCCACGATTTCACATCGGAGATGCTCACGTCAGGGCCTCACTGTTGGCGGCCGTTGAAGCGGACGCGTGGCGATCAGCTCGTCCAGGAAAACGGCGCGTAGTGCCCGTTGTTCTTCCCGCTCGCGTCGTCCCAGGAGAGCCCGAGGGCGTGTACGTGGCTCTTCGAGGCGTGGGCGACCGCCAGACGGTCCGACGCGGGATGGCCGGTGTGGTCGAGATACATCGGCTCGGTCGCGTTCGGATTGATCCCCATCGCACCCTCCGCGGCCATGTCCACGAGCGCCGCCGCCTTGACGGACCACTTGACGCCGCTGCGCTCGAAGCGGATTGGAGCCGTCTCCACGCCGAGGAACGTGCCAATCATCCCCGACAGCGCCGCCATGGGGCCGCCGGCGGCCCCGCTGGCAATGGCCGTGATGGCATCGCGCTGCTCGGCGCTGGCCCGCTCGTCGATGACCAGACCGACCGACCACTTCCCCTTGCCCATCGCCTCCGGCGTCAGGGCAACGACGACGAACCCGAGACCGTCAAGCGCGACGCCGCCGTACTTGCCCCGTTCGATCTGCATGGCCATGGCGAACGTGCACGTCCCTTTGCTCGGACGGACCGCCATCTGCCCGAGGATGCAGGGACAGACGAAATCGCAGCTGCACGTCTCGTAGTACTGCCCGCTGACGTTCCAGGATGGAGTAGCCACGTGTCACCTCCGTGGCGCGGATTATAGGCGACGCCCTCGCCACACGAGAAACGCGGTCAGCACGCCGAAGACCACGAGGAGCTGCCGCTCGGTGGCGCGGTTGAACGGGTCGCGGGCCACCTTCAGCTCGAGCCGCAGCCGGGTCCAGCCCCCGCGCGCGTACAGCTCGTCGTACATCCGCGCCTGCAGATCGTGCGCCTCGACGGCCACGACATCGTCGCTCTCGCCGAACGCCAGTGGATCGGGCAGCGTCGGCAGGCGGCCGGCCGGATCGACGCTCCAGTTGACGAAGGTGAGCGCCAGGCTGCGGCCCTCGGCCGGCGGCCAGAGCGCCACGAGCAGCAGCGCCGCCACGAGCAGCACCCACCACTGGCGGTTCGTCGGCTCCCACATTGCGCGCAGGATATCGTCCGGCCTGTTTTCATGCAAAGGGCAACTGCGCGGCGCCTATAGTAGACGGCGCGATGCGCGAGAAAGTGGCGGAGGTATTCGACAGGCTGGTGCTCTCGCCCTGGCGCAACCGCGGACGTCGGCCTCGCGTCGTGCCCGACAGGGCGCCGGTGCTCGGGAGCATCGCGGAGGGCGCCTCCGGCCTGCGTCGGTTCGCGACCGATCTGACCGTGCTTGCCGTCTTCGTCCTCCTCGTCTACAGCGCGGTGAAGGAGCTGCGGACCGACAGTCTGACCGTGCTCCCGGTGTCGGTCCCCGAGACGCTCGGCAAGGAGGGATACACCGCGGTTGCGGCGTCGCAGCGCATCGCCCACGAGATGGCCGCGGTGGTGCGAGGGCGTCAGACGAGCGCGAGCAATATTCAGGCGTCGGGGGTCTCGGCCGCCGGGCAGCGGATCCTCGCATCGCAGGAGGTGCCCGACATCCAGATCCCGGGCCAGGAAATCTCGTTCCGCACGATTTTTCGCTTCGTCGAAACGGCGCTCGGGCTCGACCGGGGCGCCGTGAGCGTCAGCATCTCCGAAGACGGCACGGATTACGTCGCCGACATCCTGGTCGTGGGCGGACCGTACAACGGCATCAGAGAGACCGTGCGCCGGCCGCGGAATCGACCGCTCGAGGAGCTGTTCTCGAGCATCGGCGTGCGCGCGGTGGCTGCCGCGCTCCCGGTCCCGTTCGCGATCTACGTCGCGGATACCGCTCCTGGCCTGTGCGCCGCGGGGATCGACTGCAACCCGGAGGGGGCGCTCGCCGTGCTGTCGCGGCTGCTCGGCGACGCCTATCCCGATGATGACGCGGCGGCGCATCTCGCGCTGTCGATGGTGCTGCTGAACCGCGATCCGTCGGAAGCTGTTCGCCACTGTGAGGTGGCGAAGACGCTGAATCCGACGCTCGGATGGGCGTACATCTACTGTGCGTACGCCTCGGACCTGATCAAGAAACGCCCGAACGCCGTCCAGTACGCTCTGGAGGCCGCCCGGCGGTCCTGGAACGATCCCGACCTCCATGCCGGCATCGGCGATGTGCTGCTCGACTTGAATCATGAATCCGACGCGGAGGCGCAGTACCAGGCGGCGCTGGCGTTGGACGCCAATCACGTTTATTCGCGCATCGGACTCGGCACCGTGGCGCGGCGCCGCAAGCAGTTTCGAGAGGCAGAGGCTCACTTCCGCGCAGCGCTCCTGGTAAACCCCATGGAACCCTACGCCCACGGCGGGCTCGGCATGGTCCTCGTCGCGTCTGGCACCTTCGACGACGCCATCCCCCACCTGGAGAAGGCGCTGCTGTTCGATCCCCGGTTTCAGATCGCCGCCGATGCGTGGACAAGAGCACGCATCAGCCAGGCGCAGCGGTCTGCCGCCGTCACGCGTTGACGGCTCGAGGCGCGCGCATGACGGCATTCCGGCCAACTCCGGGATAATAGACGGCGATGACAGCCGATTCCCGCGCGGCGGCGCCGCGCGTCTCGCTGCTCCCGGTCTTTCTCATCGTGCTAGTGGATGTGTTCGGGATGGCGCTGGTCATCCCGCTGCTCGCCATCTACGCGGAGACGTTCCAGGCAACGCCCCTGCAGGCGACACTCCTGCTCTCCGTGTACGCCGCGTGCCAGCTCGTCTCGGGACCCGTCATCGGCCACATGTCCGACCGCGTCGGCCGCAAGCCGATGCTGGTCATGAGCCAGATCGGGACCTTCATCGGATTCCTCGTCATGGCGCGGGCCCAGGCGCTCTGGATGCTGTACGTGGCGCGCATCCTCGACGGATCGACCGCCGGCAACCTCTCGCTGGCGCAAGCCTACATCTCCGACCACACCGAGCCGGCCGACCGCGCCAAGTCGTTCGGGCTGATCGGCATCGCGTTCGGCGTCGGCTTCTTCATCGGGCCGTCCCTGACCGGCTACCTGGCGGCGCGCTACGGCCTCACCGCCCCGATCTACCTGGCGGCCTGCATGTCGGCCACGAGCGTGCTGTGTACGGCCACGCTGCTCAGAGGCGGCACGCAGTCGGCGCACGCCTTCGACGATCGCGGGTCCGCGCTCGACTGGCGGACGTACGCGACCTACTTCGGCCGCCCCGGACTGCGCAAGCTGCTGCTGCAGTTTCTGGTCTACATCACGTCGTTTTCGCTCTTCATCGCCGGATTCGCGCTCTTCGCGGAGCGGCGCTTCACCTACGAGGGCCGCCCCTTCGGGCCGCGCGAGATCGGGTACATCTTCGGCTACGTCGGATTCCTCGGGATCATCCTGCAGGGGGGCCTGATCGGCCGGCTGGTCGCGCGCTTCGGCGAAGCGACGCTCGTGGCCGCCGGCTTCGTCGCGCTCGCGGTCGGCTACTTCGGTCTCGGCGCCGCGTCCTCGGTGGTCATCCTGCTGCTCACCGGCACGCTCGCCGCCTTCGGCAACGGGGTAATCCGCCCCGCGCTGACGAGCCTCATCACGCAGGAGGCCGGCAGGCGGGAACAGGGCGTTGTGCTCGGCATCACGCAGTCGCTGATGTCGATGGCGTCAATCGTGACGCCGATCGCGGCGGGCGTGCTCATCCAGCGCCAGATGCTTCGAGAATGGGCGTGGCTCGCCGCCGGCCTGGCCGTCATCGGCGTGGCGCTGTCGCGCGGCGGATTCGAGGGCGGCGTCAGTTCCTGACGTATTTGAAGACGCCCCTCACGGTGGCCTCCGCCGTGTACAGGTTGCCCTTCGCGTCGAGCGCGATCCCTTCACCCATGGCGCCTTCCGGCGCGTTCGTCTTGTGGGGCGGAACGAAGATCGTCACCTTGCCGTCCTTGAGGCTCCCGACCCGGATCCCCTTGAGCCAGCCCGGATGTCGTTGCGCGTCCGACTCGGAATCGGCCGCGTAGAGCGTGTCGTTCCTGTCGATGGCCAGCCCGCTCACGCGGCTGAACTCGCGGTACTCGCTGATGTATGTCCCCTGCTTCGTCAGGATCTGAATGCGGTGGTTGTGGCGGTCGGCGACGATGAGGCGGCCCTGGGAATCGAAGACGAGCGCGTGCGGCGTCCGGAACTCGCCGGGGCCGGTGCCCGCCTTTCCGAAGGTCCTCAGGAACTTCCCGTTCTTGTCGAACACCGAGATCCGCGCGACGAGGCTTGGATTCTCGACGTCCATGTGACTCTCGGCGACGTAGACATCGCCATTCCGATCCGTGATGACGTTGGTCGGATCGGTCAACGCCGCCGGAGGATTGCCGGCCACGCCGGGCGTGCCCAGCGTCATCAGCACCTTCCCTTCAGGGCTGAACTTGATGACGACGCTCCCCTTGGCCTTGTCCGCGGGAAACTTCTTGAGCAGCTCTGGAGTGGTATGTCCCGAGTCGGCCACCCAGACATTGCCGTCCGGGTCGACGTGAACACCATGCGGCCACACGAACATGCCGCCGCCGAAGCTTCTGACCTGTTTCCCCGACTCATCGAACTTGTGCACGGGGTCGGCGTTCGTCCCGAGACAGCCCGGCGACGTCCCCGGCGAGCATCGGTCCACCGCCCACACCGACGTGCCGTCGCGGTCGATGGCCACGCCGTTGGACCCGCCCCACGGCCGGTCGGGCAACTTGCCCCAGTCCCGGATGGTCGTGTACGGATTGGCGCCCTTGTTGACGGGCTGAATATCCTGCGTCAGGACCGGCGCTCCAAGAAGCGCCATCCAGACGACGATCGGTGCGGCAAACCAGGCTCTCATCGTCCCTCCTCGTCCTTGCACTTGACGTTCGAGTATCCCGAGCGGAACGGCGTGACGGTGCCCGCGCCGGGATCAAATGTGTGGCGCCAGACGCACGCCGTATCGTTGGCAAGCAGGTGAATCGACACCGACGGCGTGTCCGAGACCGTCTTGACGTAGTGGATGTCGCCGTCGGGCGGCAGCAGCGCGTAGAACCCGCCCTTCTGCACCGTCTGCTCCGACGACACCTGCAGCGTCGCGCGGTCCGGGTCGCGGCCATCGTCGAGGCGCGCGTACGTCGTGTCGAGCTGGGCCCCGCGGTAGATGCCGACCAGGCCCCACGCCAGGTGATCGTGGACCGGCGTCGACGCGCCCGCCGGCACGACGAGCGAGAACAGGCACAGCGAGCCGTCCTCCGCGCGGTAGAGCGCGTACTGCCCGATGCCGCCGCCCATGCGGCTCGTGTGGTCCGGCCGGGCGAACTCGTCTGGAAGCCAGTCGTCTGCGGCCAGCAGCCGCGCGAAGGTGGGCTTCAGCGCGGCGGCGCGCGCCGCGTTGTCGCTCAGGCGCTCCGTGACGCGCTGCGTGTCCTCGATGAGCGCGCGGATTTCAGGCACGTCCACGAGGAAGCCGAACGCCTTGCCGTGATGATCCAGGTCGCACATGCGGTCGCTCTCTTACCTGGGGCTGGTCCCGGTGCCCGGGGTGATTTTCGCGGCGGCGCCGTACTGATTGTCCTCGAGGCAGATGAATTCCATCAGCTCTCCGCCGCCCGTCTTCAGGTCGGGCCGCAGCAGCCGCGCCGTGAAATTGAGCGTCACCGGCCGCGAGAACGCGCCCGGATCGTCGAGCAGGAACTCGTGGCGCAGCCGGCCCCAGTTGATCCGGGTGTACCGCTCCACCGTGTGCAGCTGCTCGGAGTGCGGCGTGCCGCGGCTGTCGAACCAGAACTTGTCGTTGTAGCCAATCGTGTCGACGACGAGCGTCTCGCCCTCCCAGCGGCCGATCGAGTGTCCCCACCACGTCGGGATCGGATCGTCAGGGTGCGTGCGGCCGTCCATGTAGATGACGCGGTGCGCGCCGGCGTCGCCGGTCTCGTGGAGCACGTAGATGTGCGACAGGCCCTTCGACGTGTACGACATCGAGAACTTCCACGGATACGGGTTGACGCGCGGCACGCCCATCGGCAGGCACACCGTGTACGGCTCCTGCTCCTCCTTGCGCCTGTCCCGGAGCGCTCTCGCCCACGGCAGCAGCGGCAGCTCGCCCGGCTTCAGCCCGCCTTCGAGCTCGATGTCGACGTTCGACCCGCCGCCGACCCACGGTCCCGTCAGGTCCACCGTGCCGTCCGGCAGCCGCGGAATCGGCTGGCTCGTCGCCTGCGCGTCCGGCACGGTCGGCGAGGGCAGAAAAATGTAGTTGACGTCGCCGGTGGGCCCGGGAGCCGCGCCGCCAGCCTGCTGGGACGACGCAACCGCCGACAGCGCCAGCATCGCGAGCGACAGACACGCCGCGTTCCTCATGAATCCCCTCGCATCTCCGAGCGGGTAGGATACATCGGCGAGGAACGGCGACGTAATATCGTCGGAAGCCGCGAGGTGTATCGGGGCCGCGACGTGAGCGTCAGGGCGTGCGGGTGGTTCGTGCCAGCACCATGCGCATCGGCTGGAGCGTGCGGTTCAGCGGATTCAGCAGGAGCCCCAGGGTTTCGAGCGTCACGGCGCCGAGGAGCGCCTCGTCTTCCGTCTCGCCGAGCACGACCGGAGACGTGGCGCGCCGTCCCTCGAGATCGAACGTGCACTCGCTCACGCCGCGCGTGAGAGTGGTGCCGTCGGCGAGCACGAACTCGAGCCGGCGTTCGGGCTTCAATCCGAGGGCCTTCCACTCCAGGCGGGGAAGCACGGAGTACACCGCGCCGGAATCGACGAGAAACCGGACGCGCCTCGCGCGTCGCCGCCCTGTCGGCGTGACGGTCCCTTCGATGTAGGTGAGGCCCATTGCCCCGCATCCTACCATGCGGTGATCGGCCGCGCGCGTGTCCCACGCGACGCACGACGGATCGTCGGCCTGGACGGATCTCACGTCGTGCTGCTGCCTGTGCGACGCGTACACCCCGAGCGGCCGACCGGATGGCCATGGCTGCGGTACACTGGCTGCAAGGGGGGATCCTCCGCATGCACCAACGTGCGCTGTTCGTGTGTCTCCTGGGCATGTCGGTGGCCGTTTCGGGTTGTTTCGCTCTTGCTGTGGCGCGCCCCGAGATCCCAGGCCCCGAGCCGGTGAGCCAGCCGACACTTCAGACCTTCATGCGCTCGGTGGGAAGCCCGACGATCGTCCTGCGGGTGCCGTCGCCGCAGAGTCAAGTGACGGAAGCGCAGAAGGCGCAGGGTGACGCGGCGATGAATCAGGCGTACAACCTGATCGAGCGGGAACTCGTCAAGGCTGGGTTCACCGTTCGCGACCGAGGTCTATTGGAGGCCGTGCTCCGGTCGAATCAGGACCTCGACTACCGTCTTATTCAACAGAAGGTCAACGCGCAGCTCATCATCGAATTCGTTTCCATCTCCACACGTGACTACAGCAGCGACCAGTACTTGCGCGTGAAGGACCAGGCGATCGGTCGATTGGAGTCCGGTGCATTCCCGCTCAGTGGGTGGCAGTTCGAGTGCAAGGTGATCCTCGTCGACTCAGGCGAGATCGGTGGCATCTACACGATTCACATCGCTCCTCAGCAGAATTATTTCCTGGTCTCGGGCAACACCTTCCGGAACGCCAGCCCTCAGGGGCGGGCGGAGCGGCAGTACCGCGGCTACGGCCTCGAGCTTTCTGCGGCGATTGAACCGTTCGTACGGGAGCTGATTTTCGAGTTGAAGCCCTGGACCCGCACGCCGAATCCCGTCACGGACCGCTGAGGGCGTTCGGATCGACGGAAAGGGGGGCCTCCCATGCAGCGCTACTGGATGCGAAGAATCCCCAGGTTGGCTGTTGCCGTCCTCCCGCTCGTCGCGTGGGGCTGTGGGAACGCCCCGTCGGTCACCGGCCCCAGCGACAGCGGCATAGCCGTGCGGGGACGGGTCGTGGACTTCCGCGCACAAGCTCCGGTCGCGGGCGCCGTGGTCCAGTTCAGTTCCGGGGAGGGTCCGGCCGAACGCCTCGAAGCACGAACGACGACGAACGGGTCTTACGAGATGTCGCTCCCGTATCTCGGCAGGTACAGTGTGGTGGTCAATGGCGCGCCGGCGGGGGTCGCGCTGGTCAGAGGGCCCTCCTATCGTGGCGATCTGTTGCTCGACCCGGTCGAGTGCGGCTTGCGCTACGGAACACTGACCGATGCACAAACGGGGAGACCCGTGTCGGGCGCGATCGTCGAAAGCGGAACCGCGCGCCGGACAACGAGTGCATCGGACGGCTGGTATGCCCTGGATTTCGGCTGCGGTCCGCTGGACTTTACGAGGGGTCTCAATACGACCGTTATGGTGGTCACACATCCGAATTATGCGCTGCGCTCGCCCGTGCTCGGTCGAGGGGTGTTCTACGGGCTGCGGCTCGATTTGGATCTCGAGCCCCGATAGCTGCGGCGTGGTGACGCGTGTTGGACGTGCGGAGGGGGACATGACTGGGAAGCTGATTCTGGCGGTGGGCACAGCGCTCGTCATCATCGCGCCCGGCACGGCTCACGGGCAGACCGTTCAGCCCGCGACCGCTCTTGATGGCCTCCAGCGATTGCTCGCGCCTCAGTTCGGCAGACCTGGAGGCGCCAGCGTCGACTATGTTGGCCAGTTGCTCGCGAATCAGATCGCAACGGTCGCGTTCGGGCCGTTCCTGATCGATCGTGCACAGACCCTCGGCATGCGGGGCGCCGCCGAGTTCAGATTCAGCTATCAGCCGATGCGGTTTGGCACATTCGAAGGCCTCGACCTCGACAAGGGCGAGATCAATTCGTTCAGCGGAGGCATCGCGCGCGTGCCCGTTACGTCTGTGACGACGGCCACCGTCTCGGCGGGCGTTGCCACCGTGTTCGCCGCTGTGGCCCTCTCGCCGCGCATCGATCTGGCTGTCGTCGCGCCCGTCATTCGGGCTCACGTTGAAGGAGCCCTTCAGACGATAGAAGACAGAGGCACCCCGTCTGAGGAGCCCTTTGCCGCGCCGTTGCGAATCGCGCCATCGAGCTTTTCATGGTTTGGCGACGTCGCCACCCGGGTGAAGTGGAATGTCCTGGCTTATGAACGCGTCCACGTATCGGCGCTGGGCGAGGTCCGATGGCCGACGGGCGACCCCGAACGGCTGACCGGCACTGGCGACATCGTGCCCAAAGCCGGTCTCCTCACATCTTTCACAGATGCGGCCGACCGTCTTGGACTGAACCTGACGCTGTCATTTGCCAAGGGACGTGATGGCGTCGACATTGGCCAGTTCAATTCGCCGCCGTTTTCCGGCCCGATTGTTATCCGGGCTGGTTCGCTCGACGAGTGGGCGTACGGAGCGGGTGCTGCATGGTCGGCGAACCCGCGCACGACGATAAGGGGAGACGTGCTCATCCGCACCCTGCCCAACGCGGTGAGGTTCCAGCAGGGCACCGTGCGTTCTGCGAGCGCCATTCAGACGCAGTCACGGCTGACTCCGGCCCCGGGTGCACTCACGCTCGGCGCGAGCGTGGTCGGCATGGAGCTGCGCCTCTCCGAGTCGGCTGTCGCGACGTTCACGGTGCTGCTCCCGTTGACGAGACATGCGGGACTGCAGCCGCACATCATGCCCGCTGTCGCCATAGAAGTCGGACGGTAGCCCGGGTCCGCGGAACGGGTTCCGATCGAACCGATGCCGCGCAGCGGGTTTCGCGTGTCCGTCGACAAGGAGACGCTCGGGTCTTCGTCGGCGCATTTCATCACGAGCTCGCGCATCACGGTCAGTGAAGAGCGCGGCAGCGTGCAGGTCGCCGTCGATGGCAGGCGGTGGCGCTGTCGACGCACAGCGCCGGCGGCATTAGCGAAGACGATAGCAACGATGAGCGCCCGTCCCACGCGGTCCGGGGCGTAACCGAAGAGCCGTGAGGCGACCCACAGCCCGCATCGCCCCGCGGTCTTCGGAGCGGCAGACCTCCGCGCGTCTGCGCGCTTCGGGTGAGGCTAATTCTCAATATTCACTGCGTAGTAGGCCACCGTCTTGGTCGGCACCTCCTTGAACCAGTGCGGCGTCTTGGCCGGGATGGTGATGACGTCGCCCTTGGTCAGGTGATGCGTCTGCCCGCCCTTCACGTCCGAACCGCGGATCTGGCCCGGCGCGGTCTGCTTGCCGCCCACCAGCGTGCCCCCGGTGACGAGCGTCGCTTCGCCCTCGACGATGATGAACACGTGGTTGGTGGTGTCGTGGACTTCGACTTCGCCCGAGCCGCGGCGCTGGGCCAGCACGCGCAGGCCCGGATCCTCGATGATGGCTCCACCCTTGGCCATGGTCGCCGTCACCTTGTCATGGGACACGAAGGTCACCTTCGCAGGGACCCCGGCGGCCGCCACATAGCCAGCCACCAGAAGCGCCGTCGTGAGTGCCGCCAGAACCTTCATAGCTCCTCCTCGCTCGTGAACCGTCTCACAATGAACCGTAACGCGCTGATGATACCCGACGGCCGCCCAACCTCAATGCTGCGCCGATTCCACAATGTGAGAGGATCGTGACAGCCGGATGCCAGGTCTGATCGCACGGGTACGGGTCGCCTGCTGGAGCGCCCTCGCGGGGGCGATGGTCCTGTCCGGGTGCAGCCCGTCGGCTCCCTCGGCTCCCCCCCCGACGTCACCGCCGGCGGCCGCACGGTTTGTCGGCTCCGCGTCGTGCGAATCCTGCCACCGCGATATCTACACCCGCTGGAAGAAGACGCTCATGGCCAACGTGGTGACCGACCCGAAACAGCACCCCGAGGCCATCATCGGAGATTTTTCGAAGCCGAATCCGCTCGTGACATTCACGCCCGCCGATGTGGCGTTCACGTACGGGAGCAAGTGGAAGCAGCGCTACTTCACCAGGGTGGGCGACGACTATTTCGCGTTTCCCGCGCAGTGGGACGTGCAGAACAAGGTCTGGCGCGCCTACTCGCCCCGGCCCGGCACCGACTGGTGGACCTCGCTCTACCCGGACGATCAGATGCAGCGGCCCACCGGCCCGCTCTGCGACGGGTGCCACTCGGTGAATTACGACGTCAGGACCAGGACGGTGACCGAGTGGAACGTCGGCTGCGAGCGCTGCCACGGAGCCGGAAGCCGGCACATCGCCGACAAGAAGGCGGCGAGCATCGTGAATCCCGCGCGGCTCGATGACGTGCGCGCCGGCGACGTGTGCATTCAATGTCACTCGCAGGGACGGCCGCGCACCAACCCGATCGAGGGGCGCTACTACGACTGGCCGGTCGGCTACCAGCCGGGCGACCGGCTCGCCGAGACGTGGGAGCTCGAGGAGCATCGGCTGGGCCAGGCGACGTTCACGCACTGGCCCGAAGGGACGGCCCACAAGAACCGCATGCAGGGAAACGATTTCGTCCAGAGCCAGATGTACCTGAAGGGCGTCCGCTGTTACGCGTGCCACGACGTGCACGGCACCGGGCGTCCGGCGGACGTGCGGCTTCCCGGCAACGACGTCTGCCTGCAGTGCCACGGGCCGCAGCTCCAGGCGGGCCCACGCGGCACGCTCGAGTTCCACACCCAGCACAAGAGGGACAGCGAAGGAAGCCGGTGCGTGGCGTGCCACATGCCGGCCGTCGAGCAGACGATTGCCTCGGTCAACGTCCGCAGCCACACGTTCAAGTTCATCTCGCCGGTGACGTCGGAGCGCTACGGCGTGCCGAACCCGTGCACCACCTGTCACCAGGGGAAGTCCAACGCGTGGGCGCTGCAGGCGCTGGAGTCGTGGCCGGGCGTGCAGGGGTGGCGCGTCGCGCAATGACGAGCCTGCTGCCTGCCTGGGCGCCCAACGTGCACCCGCTCCTCGTGCACTTCCCCATCGCGTGGTGGATCGGGGCGGTGCTGGCGGACCTGATCGCGCTGGCGCTGCCGCGGGCCGCGTGGGCGGAGACGACGGCGTCGGTCCTGTACCCGGCCGGCGCGCTGTCCGCGGTGGCGGCGTACCTCGCGGGGCGCCAGGCCGCGGCCACCGTGCACCTGCCGGGCATGGCGCACGCCATGGTCCTCGATCACTGGAACTGGGCGCTGGGGACGACGATCGGGTTCGCGCTGGTGGCGCTTCTTCGGGTCTGGGTGCGGCTGGCGCGGCCGCACGCGCCTCGCCGGGTCCGGGTGGCGCTCATGATCGCCGCCCTGGCCGCGCTCGTCGGTCTGAAGGAAACAGGCGACCGCGGAGCGCGGCTCGTGTTCGAGCAGGGCGTGGGGACCGCTTCGCCCCGCGTCGATCGCTGACCGCGACCAGCTTCATGACGTAGTGTCCGGCTTCAGCCGGACCCGGCACATGCGCGCTGAATCAGGGCTGCGGCGCGGCGGCGGCGGCGGCGGGAGCCGACGAGGCGACACCGAGCGTCCGGCCGTCAGCGAGCACCGTCTGCAGGATCCGGCCGATAGAGCGGCCGTCCTTGAACGGCTCCACCGTAATCGTGACCTGATCGCCGTACTTGAACGTGTCCCGGCGATACCCGGCCGGGAAGATCACGTTCGGCGCCTGGCCTTCCGCGATCCAGGGCACCACCTTCCCGTCGTCGCCCTTCACGTCGATCTTCAGCAGGCAATGCGGGTTGGAATAGAGCCATTCGGTGACGGTGCCCTTCAGGACCACCCGTTTCCCGGTGTCGAACGACGCGCTGCCGTGGTGCGCGGCCGCGGGAAGCGCCACCAGGAGTCCGATTACCGCCGCCGACGCGATGAGTCCACTTCTCATTGACCGCCTCCTGCCTTCTCGCCTACCTGCTCCTCGAGGGATTGCCCAGGACCTTGTTGTAGTTGTCCTGCTCCACCGGCGAGCAGTAGTACTCCATGACGTCGGTCCGCGGATCGTGCAGCCGCATCGGGAGCCGCATCGTCTCCCACGGCTTTGAGTACATCTTCGGATCCTCGATCGATTCCGACCAGATCAGCGTGTCGTAGTCTACACGCCGGAACGTCTCGGTCACCCGCACCTGATCGCTCACCGGCCGGCCCGTCGAATCGAGCCACACGCGGTCTTCCGGCATCGTCCCCACGGTCTGGACCTCGAACGTGTAATCGTCCACCCATCGGCCGACCGAGTAGCCGAAGAACCGCGACTCCCGGAGCTCGTCGCCGATCTGCACGCCGCCGTCCACCACTCTGGGGAGCTGGCGGCCGTCGGTCCAGATGATGCGCCAGCGATTGTCGTACTGGAACAGCATCGCGACCTTGTACTCGTCCTGAAAAATCTGGGTGAGCCTGACGTTGTAATGGTTGTAGCGCGGGATGCCCAGCGGCTCGCACAGATTGCGTGGATCGTTGTCCTGGCCGGGCAGCACCGAGTCGGCGCCCTCGAGCGACTTGTGGGACTTGTACAGCTCCAGGCCGAAGGGCGTGTACGGAAGCTGATTTTCCGGCCTGCCGTTGTTCGGCTTCGCCTGCACGCCGCCCGCCTGCGTGCCCGCCCCCGGCCCGGCGGCCGGACCCCACATCCCCGCGAGGCTGCGCCGCGGCGCCGGCTTCCGGTTCGCGTCGGTGATCGGCGGCTTCTCCCACTGCGGATTCAGCCAGCCGCCCGGCGACGGGTTCTGGGCAAAGGCGTCACCGGGCAGACCCAGCGCCGCCACGGAGATGGCGGCCATCACGAACACGACGGGGTTGGGCATCATCGGCACTCCTTGTTCCCGAGACAATGCCGCGCATTGTAGGGCCGAACCGGTGTTCGCGCCTACTTCAGGACGCTGCTGGCTTCGGCCTGCGCGATCAGGCGGTGCGCATCGTCGTCGAGCAGGTAGCGTCCGCGCACCAGCCGCTCGGCGGCGGCGCGCACTTTCGCGACGTAGCTGTCGTGGGTCCCGTAGCGCTCTTCGAGCGACGGTCGCGGATCGCCGGAGGCCAGCCGCTCCGCCCTGGTCCTGGCGAAGGGAATGAAGCCGCCGGCATTGGTGCGAATCTGCCCCCTGTAGAACCCGCTCGCCTCGGTGTTCCAACCCGTGTAGGTGCCGAGCGGCACCTGGTGAAGGACGCTGGCCACGCCGGCCGTCTCATTCCCATCGGCATCCACCCTGGGCACCACCGTGGGCAGCACCTGCCGGATGGGGGGAGGCTGCACCGTCATCACGCCCGACACGTCGCGGTAATTGAAGTGCGGCCCGAAATCGTAGTCGTAGAGCGGCGTGAGCACGCCGTCGGGCAGCGGCACGCCGGGGATGGCGGGAAATCCGAGCGCAGCCTGCGTGGGTGACACCAGCTCTCCTCGATCGAGGCGAGGATACTGACTCGGCGGCGGAAGCGTGCCTTTCACGACCCACTCCACGAGCGCGTTCTGTAGCGCCCGCAGCGTGTCTCCAGACGGATTCGGATTGGGGACGAGCCCGCAGCAGGCGTCCCGTTTCGGCGCGGGGTCGAAGCCGCCGGGCCCCCCACCGTGGCGCACGCCAGGAAAGTAATAGCGCCGGACGTTGGACGGCAGCGGAATATCGCGATCGGCCCGCGTACCGACCAGGCTCGGAGACGCCCGCAGATTGTAGAACTCCGACGAGCCGAACGTCTCGACGATCTTCGGACAGGTCTCCGTGGCCCGGCACCGATCGAGCAGTGCCGCTGCCGGCCGGCCCCGGGCCGCGTCGGCGTAGTCACCCCACCAGACGACGCCGTCGCTGCCGGCTTCGTACATGCCGGCCCCGCCGCTCGGCGCCGCGAACCGGATGTTCATCGCCAGGAGGCGCGCGGCGATATTCGGGTTGCTGCCGTCGAAGACGATCCGTCCGGATTCATCCTGATTGAAGCCGAGATGAATGAAGCTGCGCAGGAACGTGCCCGACTGCGAGTTGCCCTGCGAGATCGCCCACGAGATCTTCCCGCCCAGCACGTTCGGAGTGCCCGTCTCGTCCCTGGCGCCGTAGCGCAGGTACGAATTCAGATCGCGGGTGGCGGCGAAGCCGATGCCGTGGACCTTCGGGTCTTTGGCGGTGTAGGCCAGTTCGTACAGGTACGCGGGATTGAAGCCGCCCTTCACGCAGACCTTGCCCGGATCGGGTGTGCCGGGAAACGGGCTCCTGCTGCAGTCGGCAAACGCCCACTCGTCCGCGCGCAGCGGGTAGACGGCGCTCCCCTCCGACGCCCGCCGGGTCAGAGTCGCTTGAGACGAGTCGAGACTGGCCGGGTCGGCGGTCCCTGCGGCGCCGCCGCGGAGAATCGGCAGCGTCGTCGTGCTGGCCGGCATGTCGCTGAAGCGGGCGACCACGCGCCCGGTGATACTCGACCCATCAGGGTTTCTTGCGACCGGCACCGACAGCGTCTCGCGCCCGTCGCCGGCCTCGAGGTCGCCCTGCCAGCCGCTGGCGACGAGCACGTGGCCCTGCCGGCGCGCGTCGGCGAAGAACCCGCCGTCGGTCAGGTTGATTCGGCCGCGGTTGGGGACGAAGTAGAGCAACACCCCGCTCGCCTTCGCCATGTCGGCCGGCTTGATGATGGTGAACGTGGCCACGTACTCCACCATCCCGCGCGCGTTGCGCGGCGCGAATTCAAGGTCGGTGATGATGGCGTTGAGCGGGAGCCGGGGGTCGAGTTCGCCGTAGGCGTGACCCGTGAGCGTCTGGTAGGCCCCATGCGTCTCGGTGTGCTCCACCACGAGCCGCCGGACCTCGGCCTGGCTGGGAAGCGCCGCGACGAGCACGGCCGCGGCGGCGAGCACCGCCCTGAACGCGAGCACCGCCCTGAGGCGTCGAACCTGCATGTGCCACCTCTTCTCGTCTGTGATTCAGGCTTCCGGCTCCCGGCTTCTGCGGCAGCGGCCGGAGCGTCCGCCCCTATTATAATGACGCGCGAAAGACATATCAGGACACGACTATGAGCACGCGTGGCTGTGTGATTGGCTGCGGAATGCTGATGCTGCTGACCTCTTCTGCCCTGGCACAGAACAGCAGCACGCCTGCCGGTGGTGCCGCTCCCAGGCCATCCCAGCTCGAGGAACTCGTGCTGGCGAATCAGATCCTGTCGAACGAAGGCGTGCTCGATGCGTACGGTCACGTGAGCGTGCGTGACGAGCGCAATCCGAATCAGTTTCTCCTTGCGCGGGCGATCGCGGCAGGAAGCGTCACGGCAGCCGACATCATCACCTACGATCTCGACAGCAATCCCGTTGGCGACAAGCGGCCCGGCTTTTCTGAACGGTTCATTCACGGCCAGATCTACAAGGCCAGGCCCGACGTCACGTCCGTGGTCCATTTCCACGCAGCCGATGTCATTCCTTTCACGGTCAGCGCCGCTCGTCTGCGGCCGATGATTCACATGGCGGGGTTTCTTCCACCGGTCACGCCGATCTTCGAAATCCGGACATTCGGGGGGCTCACCGACATGCTGGTTCGGAGCAACGAACTGGGGAAGGGGCTCGCTGATACGCTCGGGGACAAGCCTGTCGTGCTGTTGCGCGGCCACCGCGCCGCCGGGGCCGCACCCACCCACCA
>JACQZV010000097.1 GCA_016213695.1 Acidobacteriota bacterium
CAGGTCATCAAGGTCGCGATGCTGAAGGGCGAGAAGCGGAACTACGCGAAGACCTTCGCGCTCGAGCTGTACGCCTGCGAGTACTGCGAGCTGTGCGTGCAGGTGTGCCCGACCGACGCGATCGTCATGATGAAGTCGTTCGACATGGCGACGGCCGACCGCCGCGAGCTGCTGCTCGACAAGGATCGCCTCCACGCGATCGGGAAGCGGTTCGAGCAGTCGTGGGCCACCGGCAACCGGCTGCGCGACATGCAGGGCCCGCCCAAGCTGGCGCGCACCGAACACGCCGCGCCTCAGGCCCCCCAGGCCCTCGCGAAGGAGGACGCCCCCGCATGACCGGCGACGTCCTCGCCTTCTGGGGCCTCGCGCTCCTGCTGGTCGGCTCGGCGCTCGCCGTCGTGCTGTCGAAGAACCTGTTTCACGCCGTGCTCTGGCTGGCGCTCGCGCTCACCGGCACGGCCGGCGTGTTCCTGCTGCTCGAGGCCGAGTTCCTCGCGGCCATCCAGCTGCTGCTCTATGCCGGCGGCATCGTCACCATCGTGGTGTTCGCGATCGTCGTCACCGAGCGCCTCGTCGGGGAGCGCATTTCGCAGACGAGCCGCCGCATCGCGGGCGGCGCGGTCGTGGCCGCGGCGCTGCTCGGCCTGATTGTCAGCGCCATCGTGGAGCGGCCGCTTGCGCCGGCGGAGCCCTCCATCGGGGCGGATCTGACGCGCACCATCGGCGAGCTGGTGCAGACCCGGTTCGTGCTGCCGTTCGAGCTGCTCGCCGTGCTGATGCTCGCGGCGCTCATGGGCGCCGTCTACTTCGCGCGCCCGGACGACTAACCCATGGGTCTTCAGGCGTATCTGACGCTCGCCGCGGTCATCTTCTGCATCGGGTTGTTCGGCGTGGTGACACGCCGCAACACGATCGGCATCCTGCTGGGCATCGAGCTGATGCTCAATGCCGTCAACATCAACCTGGTGGCGTTCGCCCGCTTCCACGCCGACGTGACCGGCATGATCTTCACCGTCTTTACCATCTGCATCACCGTGTCGGAAGCCGCGCTCGGCCTGGCCATCGTCATTCTCCTGTTCCGGATCCGCCGCACGGTGATGGCGGATCACCTGGACCTCCTCAAGGGCTGATGGTGGACACCGGCTTCTTCGCACTCGCCGCGCTGCTGCTTCACGCATTCGCGTTCCTGCTGCTCGCGCTCGTGCCGCCGCTGCGACGCCGTGGACGGCCCGCGGCGCTCGTGTCCATTCTCTGCGCCGCCGGATCGCTGGCCGCCGCCGTCCAGGCGTGGCGCACCCACGGCGGCGAGACGATCTCGCGGCTCGTGTGGGACTGGCTGCCGGCGCAGGGACAGGCGCTCGCGACCGTCGGCGTGCTCGCCGACGCCACGTCCACGGTGATGCTGACGCTGGTCGGGCTCGTCGCCCTGCTCGTCCAGGTCTATTCGCTCGGTTACCTGAGCGACGAGCCGCAGCCCGCCCTCGGCCGGTACTACACCTACCAGTCGCTCTTTGCCTTCTCGATGATGGGGCTGGTGCTGTCGCCGAACCTGCTCCAGCTGTTCATCTTCTGGGAGCTGGTCGGCCTCTGCTCGTACCTGCTGATCGGCTACTGGTATCAGCGCCCGGCCGCGGCGCGGGCCGCCGTCAAGGCGTTCTGGACCACGAAGGCGGGCGACGTCGGGCTGCTCATCGGCATCATCCTGCTCTGGCGCCAGAGCGGCACGTTCGACCTGACCGAGCTGCGCGTGCTCGTCGAGAGCAACGCCCTGCCGCTGGCGGGTCTCTCGGTCATCACGTTCTGCATCTACCTGGGCGCCATGGGCAAGTCGGCCCAGTTCCCGCTGCACGTCTGGCTGCCCGACGCCATGGAGGGCCCGACGCCGGTGTCGGCGCTCATCCATGCGGCGACGATGGTGACGGCCGGCGTGTACCTGCTGGTGCGCACGTCGTGGCTGTTTGCGCTGACGCCCGACGTGCTGCAGATCGTGGCGTGGATCGGCGCGTTCACGGCGCTGCTCGCCGCGGTGCTCGCCTGCGTGCAGGACGACATCAAGCGCGTGCTCGCGTATTCGACGGTCTCGCAGCTCGGCTACATGATGACCGCCATCGGCGCCGGCTTCGCGGGGGCCGGCCTGTTCCACCTGCTCACGCACGGCGTCTTCAAGGCGCTGCTCTTCCTCGGCTCCGGCGCGCTCATCCACGCGGTCGGCAGCAACAACCTCTCGTCGATGGGCCGGCTCGCGAAGCAGATGCCGCAGACGGCCATCGTCTTCATCGTCGGCACGCTCTCGCTGGCCGGCATCCCGCTCTTCGGCGGCTTCGTGTCGAAAGAAGAAATCCTCGGCGGAGTGTGGGAGAGCGGCCTCGTGGGCCCGTTCGTGCTGCTGATGATCGTCGCGTTCCTGACCGCGTTCTACATGTTCCGCGCGGTGTTCCTCGCCTTCTTCGGCGCGCCGGCCCCGGCAGCGGCCGGCCACTCCCACGAGGCGCCGCACGCGCACGATCCGCCGGCGACCATGGCGGCGCCGCTCTGGATTCTGGCGGCGCTCTCGGTGGCGGTCGGCCTCTACACGTTCTTCATAGGACCGGGTCCGCTCGGTGAAGCCGGCGGGGCTGCCGGAGCCGAAGTCGTGAGCCCGGCGTGGCTGAAGCCGGTCGCAGTCGGCGTCGCGGCGGCGGGCATCCTGCTGGCGTGGCTCCGCTACGAGCGGCGGCTGGTCGATCCGGCGGTCTTCGCGTCGGCGCTGGGGCCGATCTACCGCGCGGCGCTCGCGAAGTTCTGGATTGACGACCTGTTCGAGGGCGTGTTCGCCGCCGGGACGCTCGCGTTCTCGCGGCTGGTCGGGTGGGTGGACCGGTATCTGGTGGACGGCGTGCTCAACGCGCTGAGCGCCTGGACGCTGACGGCGGGAGACGACATGCGGTCGATGCAGTCGGGACGCGCCCAGGATTACGTCTACGGCGTGGCGGTCGGGCTGCTGGTACTGCTCCTCTGGGCACGGTGGGCGCTCGCATGAACGGGATTCCGGTGCTGTCGGTCATGACGTGGGCGCCGTTTGTGAGCGCCCTCATCATCATGTTCTTCGCGCGGCACAGGCCGCTGCTCGTGCGGTGGACCTCGGTCGCCGGCGCGACCGTGTCGCTCGTCGCGTCGGTCTGGGTGTACTGGGCGTACGATCGCGGCGCCGCCGGCTTTCAGTTCCAGGAG
>JACQZV010000098.1 GCA_016213695.1 Acidobacteriota bacterium
CGTCGTCGCCAGCTGCACGCCGATCAGCAGGTCGCGCGGCGTGCCGTAGCGGTTGCGAAGAGGCCCGCTGTCGATGGTCGCGATGACGCCGCCGCTCGTGGCACCCTCGGGCGCGTCGAGGTGCAGCCACTGGCTGTGTCCAGCCAGCGCGGCGTTGACCTCGGCCACGGTGGCACCGGCCTCGACCGCAACGGTGAGGTCCGCGTGCGCATGCGCGATCAGGCGGTTCAGGCGGCGCAGCCCGACGACGAGATCGAGAGCCGCCGGAGGGCGGCCCCAGCCGATCTTCGTCCCTCCTCCGCGCAGGACGACCGTGAGGCGCTCGCGGGCCGCCTGTTCGAGCACCGCGGCGACCTCGCGTGCAGAGTCCGGCTCCACCACCTGGCGCGGCAGCACGCCGTCGATGGCATCGGCGCCGGTTCCGGGACGAAACGTCGCGCCTGTCAGGGCTCCCATCAGAAACGTTCGCCCATGCCGGCCTTTTCGATCGGATGCTCCCGGTAGGGTCCCGGCACTTCGCCGCAGAGCCGTGGCGTGGGAAACACCTTACCCGGATTGCACAGGCGCCGCGGATCGATGGCGTCGCGGACGCGCAGCATGGCGTCGAGATCCTCGTCGGTGAACATCTTCGGCATGAACTCACGCTTGTCCATGCCGACGCCGTGCTCGCCGGTAATGGAGCCGCCGGCCTCGATGCAGTAGGACAGAATTTCTCCGCCCGCCTCCGCCGCCTGGCGGGCCTGGCCGGGCACCCGTTCGTCGTAGCAGATGAGCGGATGCAGATTGCCGTCGCCGGCGTGAAAGACGTTGGCGATTCGCAGCCCGCACCGCGCTTCGAGCTGGCGGATCCGGTTCAGGACTTCCGGCAGCTTCGTGCGCGGCACCACGCCGTCCTGCACGTAGTAGTTCGGCGAGACGTGTCCCATCGCGGCAAAGGCCGCCTTGCGGCCCTTCCAGATCCGCGCGCGCTGCGCCTCGTCCCTGGCGATCTCGACGCTGACGGCGCCGGTCCGCTGGCAGGTGCGCTCGATGAGCGGAAAGAGCTCCTCGAGCTCCGCAGACGGCCCGTCGAGCTCGACAATCAGCACGGCATCGGCGGCGGGGAAGCCGGGATGGACCGAGGCTTCGGCGGCCTGGATGGCGAGCGCGTCCATCATCTCCACCGCCGCCGGAATGATGCCGGCCGCGATGATCTCCGACACCGCCGTGCCCGCCGCACCGATGCTGTCGAACGCCGCGAGCAGCGTCCTGACGCTCTCGGGCTTCCTCAGGATGCGCACGACCGCGCGCGTGACGACGGCGAGCGTGCCTTCCGATCCGACGATGAGGCCGACCAGGTCGGGACCGACGGCATCGTCCACCGCGCTCTCCAGATGGACCATCTCGCCGTCGGGCAGCACCGCATCGAGCGCGAGCACGTGGTGCACGGTGAAGCCGTACTTGAGGCAGTGCGCGCCGCCGGAATTCTCGGCGATGTTGCCGCCGATGGAACACACCTGCTGGCTCGATGGATCCGGCGCGTAGTAATAGCCGAACGGAGCCACCTGCCGCGTGATCTCGAGATTGGTCACGCCCGGCTCCACTGTCACGCGCCGGTTGGGAATGTCCACGTCGAGAACGCGGTTCAGCCGCGACAGCCCGATCACGACGCCCCCCGGTACGGGCACGGCGCCGCCGGAGAGCCCGGTGCCATGACCCCGCGCGACGAAGGGCACGCCGTGCCGGGCGCAGAGACGGACGACCGCCTGCACGTCCGCCGCCGATCCGGGCAGGACGACGACGGCCGGCTCCTCGCGCACGTAGGGGAGCGCGTCGCACTCGTACGTCATCAGTTCCATGCGATCGCGGACGACGCTGCCGCGGCCGCAGACGCGTTCGAGGTCGCGGACGAACCGCTCGTCAAGGGTTGCCGTCACTGCCGGAAGTCTACTATTATCCCTTTCCCTTCGCCGGTCCGCGCGTCAGTGGCGCGCGCCGGACAATCTCGGTAGGAGCGTGACCATGAATCGATGGCTGCCGGTCGTGGGCGGCGTGTGCATGAACCTCGCGCTCGGAACGCTGTATGCCTGGAGCGTGTTCGTGCTGCCGCTCGAGCAGGAGTTCGGGTGGACGCGGGCGCAGACGTCGTGGACGTTCACGATCGCCGTGGTCACGTTCGCCGCCTCGTTCATTCTCGGGGGGCGCATTCAGGACGAGCGCGGCCCGCGCGTCTGCGCGGCCATCGGCGGCACGCTCGTGGCCGCCGGGTTCGTGCTCTCGAGCTTCACGACGTCGCTCACGTATCTCTACGTGATGTTCGGCGTCGTGGTCGGGGTGGGCAACGGGTTCGGGTACGCGACGCCGATGCCGGTGGCCTCGAAATGGTTTCCGGACAAGCGCGGCCTGGTCGTCGGCCTGATGGTCGGAGGCTACGGCGCCGGCTCGGCGTTCTTCGGGCCGGTGGCGACCTCGCTCATCGGGAGCGTCGGCTGGCGCGCCACGTTCCAGATTCTCGGCGCGCTCTTCTTCGTGATGGGGATGGTGGGCGCCGCGCTGCTCCGGAACCCGCCGGCCGGGTACCAGCCGGCCGGATGGACGCCTGCGGTCGCGGGCGCCGCGGCGCAGCGGACGTCTCGCGACTACGCGGCGGGAGAGATGCTGCGCACGCCGACGTTCTATGCCTTGTGGGTGGCGTACTGCCTTGGCACGACCGCCGGCCTGATGGTGATCAGCCAGCTCGTGCCGTTTGCCCGTGCGGCGGGCCTGAGCGCCGCGGCCGCGACGTTCGCCATCACGATCGGCGCGTTCGGCAACGCCGGCGGACGGATACTGTCGGGGTGGCTGTCGGACACGCTCGGCCGCCTCGCCACGCTCCGCGTCATGGTGTTCCTGTCGGCGGTGGCGATGCCGGTCTGGTTTGGCGTGCGGCAGGAGCTCGTGTTGTTCTACCTGCTGGCGGTCGTCGTCTACTGGTGTTACGGCACCCAGTTGTCGGTCTTTGCGTCCACGACCGCGGATTTCTACGGAACGCGGAACCTCGGAATGAACTACGGGCTGCTCTTCAGCGCGTGGGGTGTCGCGGGCATCATCGGTCCGATGATCGGCGCGCGCGTCTACGACCTGTTCGGAGACTACCGCTACGCGTTTTATGCGGCCGCGGCCTTGGCGCTCGTCTCGTTCGGAGCGCTGGCGATGGCCCGCCCGCCGCACCTGCTGACGCCCGCGGCCGTACGCGCGTCAGCCGCCCGCGCGACATCGTAATCGGAGGAGACCTGGAACCATGTCCACTGTAGCGAGAACCGACGCCAGCGAGATTGCCGTTCACTGGAAGGAGGAGGAGTACATCCAGCCGTCCGCCAGGTTCATCGGGCAGGCGAACCTGACCGATCCGGGCGTGGTCGAGCGCTTCACGGAAGAGAAGTTTCCCGAGTGTTTCCGTGAGTACGCCGACCTGCTGACGTGGGACGAGTACTGGCACACGACGCTCGATACGAGCCGTCCGCCGTTCTGGAAGTGGTTCGTCGGGGGCAGGCTGAACGCCTCCTACAACTGTGTGGACCGGCACCTGGCGGCGCACAAGAACAAGGCCGCGCTCATCTTCGTCCCGGAAGCCGAGACCGAGCCCGCCCACGCCCTCACCTACCAGGAGCTCTACACGCGCGTGAACGAGGTGGCGGCGGTGCTGCGTGACTTCTGCGGGCTCACGGCCGGCGACCGCGTCACCATTCACATGCCGATGATCCTCGAGCTGCCGATCACGATGCTCGCCTGCGCGCGGCTCGGCATCATCCACTCGGTGGTCTTCGGCGGGTTCAGCGGCGAAGCGGCCGGTCTGCGCGCGGCCGACTCGGACAGCCGCGTGATGATCTACGCGGACGCGTACTACCGCAACGGCAAGCTGATCGATCACAAGGCGAATGCCGACATCGCCGTGAGAACCGCTGAAGGCGAAGGCCAGCGGATCGAGAAGGTACTCGTGTGGCGGAGGCACCCGGGCCAGGACCTGACCAACGCCGCCATGGTGCCCGGCCGTGACTACTACATGGATGACCTCCTCAAGGGATACAGACGCGTGAAGGTCGCGCCCGTCTCCGTCGAGTCCGAGCACCCGCTGTTCCTGATGTACACGAGCGGGTCGACCGGGAAGCCGAAGGGCTGCCAGCACCGGACGGGCGGCTACCTCGCCTACGTCACCGGTACGGCGAAGTACTACCAGGACCTTCATCCCGAGGACGTCTACTGGTGCATGGCCGACATCGGCTGGATCACCGGCCACTCCTACATCGTCTACGGTCCGCTCGCGCTGGGCGCGACGAGCGTGATCTTCGAAGGCGTGCCGAATTATCCCGATGCCGGACGGCCGTGGCGCATCGCCGAGCAGCTCGACGTGAACATCTTCCACACGTCGCCGACCGCCATCCGCATGCTCCGCAAGGCCGGACCCGACGAGCCGGCCAAGTACGCCTACCGCTTCAAGCACATGACGACGGTTGGCGAACCGATCGAGCCGGAAGCCTGGCGGTGGTACCACGAAGTGGTCGGCAAGGGCGAGGCGGTCATCGTTGACACCTGGTGGCAGACGGAGACGGGCGGGTTCCTCATCACCACCAAGCCGGCGCTCGACCCGATGAAGGCGGGCAGCGCGGGCCCTCCCGCACTCGGCATTTTCCCGGTCATCTACGACGAGAACGGGAAGGAGATTCCAGGCGGATCGGGCAAGGCGGGGAACATCTGCATCCGGAACCCGTGGCCGAGCATCATGCAGACGATCTGGAAGGACGACGACCGGTTCGTGCGGCAGTACTACGCGAAGTACTGCAGGAACCCGAAGAGCACCGACTGGCGCGACTGGCCCTACTTCGCGGCCGACGGCGCCGTGCTCGCCCCCGACGGCTACTATCGCATCCTCGGCCGCGTCGACGACGTGATCAACGTCGCGGGTCACCGAATCGGGACCAAGGAGGTCGAGTCGGCGTGCCTGACCGTGCCGCAGGTGGCGGAAGCGGCGGTGGTGCCGGTCGTGGACGAGATCCGCGGCCGCATGCCGACGATCTACGTGTCGCTCAAGCCGGGCGTCGCCGACCCCCAGAAGGTGTCGGAGCAGATCGTCGCGACCGTCGAGACGATTATCGGCAAGATCGCCCGGCCCAAGGGGGTCCATATCGTGCCCGACCTGCCGAAGACGCGGTCCGGCAAGATCATGCGGCGCATCCTCGCGGCCATCTCGAACAGGATGGACACGGGCGACGTGACCACGCTGGCCAACCCCGAGATCGTCGAACAGATTCGCAAGCAGGTGCAGGGCGAGGGACCGGTGGAGATGCAGGAAGGCCCCGAAGACGTGAAACACTTCGGCGAACAGGAGTAGGATCTGAACCCATGACACAGCGGATGATGCGAGTGGTGATGATGTGTGCAGTGACGCTGGCGGCCCCGGTGGTGGGGTACGCACAGCAGGACGCCGTGCTGAGCGGCACCGTGAGCGACACAACCGGCGGCGTGCTGCCGGGTGTCGTGGTTCGCGCGGTGCACGAAGCGACGGGGAACAGTTTCGAGACGGTGACCGACGGGGCCGGGGGCTACAGTCTGCCCGTCCGCGTCGGCACGTACCGCGTCACCGCGGACCTTACCGGCTTCAACGCGGTCACCCAGACGGGTCTGGAAGTGCTCGTCGGGCAGCAGGTGACGGTTAACATCCAGATGCGGCCGGCGACGCTGCAGGAGACGGTGACGGTAACCGGCGAGGCGCCGCTCGTTGACGTCACGCGGTCTCGCGTGTCGGGCAACATCGACCCTCGCCAGATGCAGGAACTGCCCGTGCAGGGCCGCAACTGGATGAACCTGACGATGCTGGCGCCCGGCAGCCGCGTGAACGCGGTGCGCGAGGTGCCGATCACCTCTGAGGCGTCGAGCGTCGGCGTGCAGATGAACCTGGACGGCCAGCAGGTGACCAACATGGTAGCGCTTGGCTTCGGGCAGCCGCGCTACAGCCGCGATGCCATCGGTGAGTTCGAGTTCGTCTCGAACCGCTTCGATGCCAGCCAGGGCCGCTCGATGGGCGTGCAGGTGAACGCGGTGACCAAATCGGGCACGAACCAGTACGCCGGCACGTTCTCGGGCTACTTCCGGAACGACCGCTTCAATGCGGCCGATCCAATCACCGACAAGGTACTGCCGTACTCGAACCAGCAGCTGAGCACGACCTTCGGCGGTCCGATTCAGAAGGATCGCTTTCATTTCTTCGCCAGCTACGAGTACGAGCGGGAACCGCAGACCTTCGTCTACAACACGCCGTACCCGAAGTTCAACGGCACGCTGACCGGCACCCGCAAGGAGTACAAGGAGCTCGGACGAGTCGATTATCAGTTCTCTCCACAGAACCGGCTGTCGGTGCGCCTGTCGCGCTACGACAACCGCATCCCGTACGACTCGCGCTACACCGGCGGATCCGACCGGACCATGGCGTCGGCCATCGGCACGAACCGGCGGAGCGAGCAGGGGCTCGCCACGTGGACGCAGGTGCTGGGGAGCCGCAGCGTCAACGAGGTCAAGGGCGGCCACAGCATGTTCCACTGGAACCAGTACGCCCACGTGAAGAACCCGAACACGCTGCCCGGCCAGACCTCGGGAGTCGGCGCGCCGAACATCCTGATGAACGGCTTCACGCTGGGCCAGACGCACGCGATCACGCCGCAGGACATCGGCGAGGACTTCTACACGCTCCGCGACGACCTGAGCCTCTCCTTCAATCGCGGCGGCCGCCACGACCTGCGGATGGGCGGCGAGTACATGTACCACTTCACGTTCGAGACCGTCTGCAACCAGTGCATGGGGCAGCTCGATCTGCGGGGCGGGCCGGTGCCTGCCAACATCCAGGACCTCATCGTCGACGTCAACGACGTGTCGACCTGGAACCTGGCGCCGCTGTCGCCGATCGCGCGGTTCTACCAGCGGGCGATCGGGATGGACAAGTCACCCTACTCGCGGCCGGCGGGGAGCTCCGGGTTCACCGAGTACGCCCCGCGGCACGTGTACGCGACGTGGCTTCAGGACAACTGGTCGGTATCCCCCAAGCTGACGGTAAATCTCGGTGTGCGCTACGACCTGTCGATCGGCGAGTTCGTCAACTGGGTGGGGTTCCCGCCGCTCATTGACGCCAACCGGCCGAACGACACGAACAACTTCGGCCCGCGCGTCGGCTTCGCGTACTCGCTGACGAACAAGACCGTCGTGCGCGGCGGCTACGGCATCTACTATGCCGAGGTGACCGGCCAGCCGGCCGTCTTCACGCTGCGTAACGTGCAGCAGATCACGCCGCAGATCCTGAACGACGGACGGCCTGATTTTGCGTCGAACCCGTTCAACGGGCCGGCACCGAATTACGACCAGGCGGCGCGCCTGTTGTGCACGGTGAACCGCTCGGCCACCTGCCTGCGCGCCAACGTCGGCAACTTTGTCGCGCCCGACCTGAAATCGCCGTTCAGCCACCAGGCGTCGCTCGGGTTTCAGCGGCAGCTCACGTCTGTGATGGCGGTCGAGGCCGACTGGGTGTTCACGGGAAATCGCGACATCCTCACCGCCCGGAACATCAACATCGCCTACAACCCGGCCACCGGCGCCAACTATCCGTTCAACGACGTCACGCGGCGCCCGCTCGGCGACTGGGGTAACCTCAGCATCAACCGCCCCGACACCGACAACAGCTATCACGCACTGCAGGTAGGCTTGACCAAGCGCATGAGCAACCGCTGGCAGGCGTCGGCGAGCTATTCACTGGGCGCCCAGTGGAACTTCGACCAGTTGCCGCTGAATCCCGGGTGTAAGAACCCGATGACTTTCACGCCGGCCACCGGCTTCACGTGTGACGTGCCGATCACGCTCGCGCCCGATATCTCGGAGAACGACTGGTATCTGGCCGGCGACCAGCGCCACCGCGTCACATTCAACGGCATCTGGGACGCGGGCTACGGGTTTCAGATGAGCGGCCTCTACATCTTCGGAGACGAGGGGTGGGAGACCCCCGTGGCTGGCGTGGACGTTCGTGCGACGGGAGGCGCGGGCACGCGGCTGCGCGCGAACGGGACCCTGATCGAGCGCAACAGCTTGGACCGCAAACCGATGCACCGCGTGGATGCGCGGGTGCAGCGGCGGTTCCGGCTCGGGGGCCGAGCGAACATCGACGGCATCTTCGAGGTGTTCAACCTGTTCAACCGCGCCAACTACGAGTCGTACGAGCTGAACGAACGCAACGCGCGGTTCGGCAAACCCAACACCTTCGCGAACATCGCCTACGCGCCGCGGGTGCTGCAGCTCGGCTTCCGGGCGGCGTTCTAGCGAGGCCCTTCACCCCGACGGAACACCGAGGCACTGAGACACCGAGTGGAAATAGTTTTCTCGGTGTCTCGGTGTCTCGGTGTTCCGTGATCAATCCCAGATCCTCAACACGATCTTCCCGAATTGCGCTCCCTCTTCCATGCGGCGGTGCGCTGCCGCCGCCTGGTCGAGCGGCAGGACCTGGTCCACGATCGGGCGCAGGCCGCCGGCGTAGATCTCCAGCATGGCGGCGAAGTCGCGCGGGCTGCCCATCGTGCTCCCCAGCACGTTGAGCTGCTTCCAGAAAATCCGCCGCGCTTCGAGATTCTTCGTCGGTCCCGTCGTCGCGCCATAGGACACCACGCGCCCGCCCGGCTTCACCAGGTCGAGCGCCCGGTTGAATGTCTCGCCGGCCGCGCCGTCGATGACCACGTCGGGGCGATCGCCGATGAGCGCGGCGATGGCTTTCGGCCACTCCGGATCGTGGTGATTGACGCCTCCGGCGGCGCCGTGCGACCGCGCGGCGTCGAGCTTCGCGTCGCTGCCGGACGTGACGTACACGCGGACGCCGAGATGCACGCCAAGGAGCAGGACGCAGGTCGCCACGCCCCCGCCGATCCCGGTGACGACCACCGTCTCGCCGGCTGTCGCCTGCGCGCGCGTGACGAGGGCCCGGTACGCCGTGACGGATGCGAGCGGCACGGCCGCGGCCTCTTCCCAGGAGAGATGGCGCGGCTTCTCGTACAGATGATCCGCCGCCACCTTCACCAGTTCCGCGTACGTGCCGTCGCGCGGCAGGCCCAGGATATTGAAAGACGGCCCCTGCGCCCGCTCGTTGTCGCCCCAGTTGACCGACGGATCGATGACGACCGCGCGCCCGCGCCATGCCGGGTCGACACCAGGGCCCGTCTCGACGACCTCACCCGCCCCGTCCGAGCCCGGAATCACCGGCAGCGTGATGCCGGCGTATTGCCCCTTGCGAATCCAGACGTCGCGGTGATTGAGCGCGGCCGCATGGAGCCGCACGACGGCCTCGCCCGCCTCCGGGTGCGGGTCGGCCACGCGCTCGAGCGCGAGCACATCGGGCCCGCCGAGGCTTCGCAGGACGATGGCGTTCATCGGTGTGACAGTATCATCGGAGACATCGCCGCGCAGCGACTCCTTCTTGGTCCACGGCTGCCGCTCTACAGGAGCGCAGGCAGATCCGGGATCGCGTGGACGATGTGGGTGGCGGGGAAGCCGATTTCCTCGGGCGGCTCGGCGGCGCCGCGCTGAATCCAGAACGTCGTCAGCCCCGCCGATCCCGCGCCGGCGATGTCCCACGAGTTCGAAGAGACAAATCCGACGCGCGACGGATCGGTGGCCAGTTGCTTCGGCAGCAGCGCGTAGACGCGCGGGCTCGGCTTGAAGACGCCGACGTCTTCGACGCTGACGATCGCGTCGAAGAGCGGCGCCAGCCCGGCGCTGACGACGGCGGACTGCAGCATCGCCGGCTCGCCGTTCGAGAGGATGGCCAGGCGGACGCCCTGCGCCTTGAGCGCCTCCAGGCCGGGCCGGACGTCGGGAAAGGCCTCGAGCGTGCGGTACGCGTCCAGCAGCCGGCTGCGGCACCCCGGCGTGAGATCGAGGCCGAGACTGCGCGCGGCATAGACGAGCCCGTCCTCCGTGACGCGCCAGAAATCCCTGTGGCGCTCCATCAGCGACCGCAGCAGACTGTAGTGGAGCTGCTTGGCCCGCCACAGCTGCGCCAGCGCGGCGCCGCGCCCCGGGAAATATTCCTCGCACAGCGCCGCAATGGAGAAGACGTCGAACAGCGTTCCGTAGGCGTCGAAGCCGAGGGCGGTCAGTGGCGGCGATGTCTGCATGCTAAGATCGTAGAACCAGCCCGGCACGACGTGCCCGGCCCGTGCGAGCACGTGATCCGGAGGATCCCCTAGAGTATGTCGATTCGTCGTGTGCGGCGGCACGCGCTGGTTGTGTGTACGGCCGCCATCATGTGTGCCGCGATCCACGCGCCGTCGGCCTGGGCCGGGCAGGCAGAGGCCGAGCGGTCGAGGCCCATTGCGACCGCCGCCCCGGCCGGCGAGGCGCCGACGATCGACGGGATGCTCAACGATCCGGCCTGGCAGCGCGCGGCGCCGCTGGCCCATTTCACGCAGGCGGAGCCGCTCGAAGGGCAGCCGGCGTCGGAAGATACCGAGGTCCGCATCCTCTACGACGACGACGCGATCTACGTCGGCGTCGTCCTGCACGACGGCAACCCGTCGCAGATCGTCACCACGGACACGCGTCGCGACGCCGACCTTCGCGAGATGGACTCGATCCAGATCGTGTTCGACACGTACCGCGATCGCCAGAACGGCTTCGTGTTCGGCACCAATGCGTCGGGTGTGCAGTACGACGCGCAGGTGCGCAGCGAGGGAAACCCCGCGTCGAGCTGGGACGGCAGCTGGGAGGTCAAAACGAACGTCACCGACACGGGGTGGACGGCGGAGTTCCGCATTCCGCTGCGCACGCTGCGCTACGGGCCCGCGCCGCAGACGTGGGGCGTCAATGCGTTCCGGAACATCCAGCGGACGCGCGAGCGCACGTTCTGGGCGCCGCTCGAGCGTAACTACAACCTCTCACGCCTGTCGTCGGCGGGAGAGCTGCGCGGCCTGCAGCTCAAGACGCCGCGCAACTTCAAGATGCTGCCGTACGCGATCAGTTCGGCGAACCGCGACTACCGGCCCCGCGCGAGGACCGATCTGAACGGCGACGTCGGCTTCGACGCCAAGTTCGGCCTGACACCCAGCCTGAATCTCGACGCCACCTACAACACCGACTTCGCGCAGGTCGAGGTCGACACCCAGCAGATCAACCTGACGCGGTTCAACCTGCGCTTTCCGGAGAAGCGTCCGTTCTTCCAGGAGAACTCGGGCCTGTTCCAGGTGGGAAAGGGCAACGACCTGGACCTGTTCTTCAGCCGGAGCATCGGCCTGGACGAGCGCGGCGGTCTGGTGCCGATTCGGGCCGGCGGCCGCCTGAGCGGCAAGGCCAACGGGGTCAACGTCGGCGCCCTGAACATGCAGACCGACGCGGTTGGCTCGAGGCCCGCCAACAATTTCTCGGTCCTGCGCGCCAGCCGCGAGCTGCCGAACCGATCGAGCGTCGGCGCGATGTTCGTCAACCGGACGGCCACCGGCGGTCGTGCGCGGCCGAACGACTTCAACCGGACCTTCGGTACCGACGCGCGCCTCGGTCTCGGGGAGCATTTCACGATGGCCGGGTTCGCCGCCCGGACCGAGACACCGGGGCGCACCGGCCGCGACCATGCCTACAACGTCGACACCCGCTGGGACGACGGCCGGCACGAAGGGATGTTCGAGTGGGGGCTGACCGGAGAGGACTTCAATCCCGAGGTCGGCTTCCTCGAAACCCCCGGCGGGTACCGGCGGTTCCGCGTCGGCGCCGGCGAGACGATGCGGCAGGAGAAGATCAGGGACCTGGGCTTCCGCGAGCTGAATCCCCACATGAACTACACCCGCTACGATTACCTGGACGGCGGGTTGCTGAACGCCGAATTGCACGTCGACAACCACTGGGACTGGGAGAACGGCAATTTCGCCACGGTCGGACTCAACGGGACGTGGGATGGGCTGCGCGCCCCGTTTGAAGTCTACCCGGGCATCATCGTGCCGGCCGGCGAGCACGGCGGCCTGCGCGTCACCTACCGGGCGAACACCGACCGGCGCAAGTGGATCTACGCCCGCGGCCAGTGGGACGTCGGCAGCTTCCTCAACGGCACGCAGCACAGCCCCACGTTTCAGCTCGTGCTGCGTGAGGGCGGGCGGTTCACGGTCGATGCGACGTGGAACTACCGCGCCATCGACCTGCCGCAGGGCGCGTTCCACACGAATCTGGGAAACACGCGGGTCACGTACAACTTCACGCCGTCGCTGTTTGTCCAGAGCCTGCTGCAGTACAACGACCGGACGAGGCGCTGGTCGACGAACCTGCGCTTCCATTGGCTCCAGACGGCGGGCACGGGACTCTTCGTGGTCTACAACGACACCGAGGGGCTGAACGGAATCGGCCCTGTGAACCGCGCGTTCATCATCAAGTACGTGCGCCAGTTCGACATTCTGAACTGACGCGAGCCGATATACTGGGCCGCATGCGCACAGGCTTCTGGCTGGCCGTGGCCGGCGCGCTGGTCGTTGCCAGCGTGCTCGCCGCACGGGATCGTCCCGGATCGCCGAGACCCGACGTGCGGCGGTCGTCGTCGGGGCCCGCGCTCGACGAGATTCGCGCTGGCGACGTGGCCGCGCACCTGCGGTTTCTTGCCGACGATCTGCTGGAAGGACGCGCGCCGTCGACGCGGGGCGGCCAGCTGGCGGCGACCTATCTGGCCGCGCAGCTCGCCGTTCTCGGGTACGAGCCGGCCGGCGACGCCGGCACCTACTTTCAGGACGTGGCGATCGTCGAGTCGGTGGTGAACCCGTCGTTCACGCTCGCCGCGGGTCCGGGCGCCCCTTTCCCGTACCTGGAGGATGTGGTCGCTTTCAGTGACGTGCAGGAGCCCCGTGTCGCGGCCGCCGGAGAGGTCGTTTTTGTGGGTCACGGCATCGTGGCGCCCGAGTACGCCTGGAACGACTACGCCGGCATCGACATGACGGGCAAGGTGGCGCTCGTGATGGTCAACGATCCGCCCGCGACCGCCGACGAGCCGCAGCTGTTCGGCGGCCGTGCGCTCACCTACTACGGCCGCTGGACCTACAAGTTCGAGGAGGCGGCGCGCCAGGGCGCGGGCGGCGCCATTCTGATTCACACGGATGAGTCGGCGACGTATCCGTGGCAGGTCGTGCGGTCGTCGTGGAGCGGCACCCAGTACTCCATCCCCGCGGTCGCGGGCGTCCCGCAGCTGGCGCTGAAGGCCTGGGTGACCGACCGGGCGGCCCGGGAGATCGCCCGGCGCGCCGGCCGGGACCTCGACGCGCTGCGGAAGACGGCGGCGACACGGGGCGCCCGGCCGGTCCCGCTCGGTATCCGGGCGTCGGCGACGATTGCGCAGACCGTGCAGCGGAAGGCCTCGCCGAATGTCATCGGGGTGCTGCGCGGGACGAGCGGTGCCGAAGGCGTGGTGTACACCGCACATTACGATCACCTCGGCACGCGCGACCCGCAGCCCGCGGATCCCCAGGGCGCCGACCGCATCTACAACGGCGCGCTCGACAACGCGTCGGGCCTCGCCGGTACGCTCGAGGTCGCGCAGGCGCTGGCGCGCGGGCGGACACGTCCGGCGCGGTCCATCTACATCCTGTTCACGACGGCCGAAGAGGCCGGCCTTCTCGGCGCGCAGTACTTCGCCGGCCATCCGGTACTGCCGGCTGCTGCATGGGCGGCCGACATCAACATCGACGAGCTCAACATGGCGGGCCCGAGCCGCGACATCGTGCTGCTCGGCGCCGAGCGCTCGACCCTGGGCGCGCTGGCGTCGCAGCTGGCGGCCGAGCGGGGGAGAACCATCGGTCCCGACCCCGATCCCGGCGCGGGCCACTTCTTCCGGTCGGATCACTTCCCGCTGGCCAAGGTCGGGATTCCGGCCGTGTCGCTGAGCCAGCCGGCCGACTTCAACGGGCGCGACCCCGAAGGACAGAAGAAAGTCCAGGACGAATACGAAGCGAACCGCTACCACCAGCCGTCCGACCAGATCCTGCCGGGCTGGGATTACACGGGAGCCGTCAACGACCTCAGGTTCCTTGCCGAGCTGGGCTGGCGCATCGCGAACCTCACCCCGATGCCTGCCTACCATTCGAACGAGCAGTTCGCGCGCCCGCGCATCGGTGTGCCGCCCACGGGCGCCGCCCAGGGCGTCCAGGGCACGGCCGGGCGGCCGTGACGACGACGCTGGTCGCGCTGGCGGACGTCGAGGCGGCCGCCGCCCGCATCCGGGGCGTCGCCGTGCGCACGCCGCTCATCGAAGCGCAGGGCCTGTGGCTCAAGTGCGAGAACCTCCAGCCGATGGGCGCGTTCAAGCTCCGGGGCGCCGTCAACTTTCTGGCGCAGCTCCCGGCCGACGCGCGCGCCGCCGGTGTCATCACGTACTCGTCGGGCAACCACGGGCAGGCGGTGGCGCTCGCCGCCGCGCGGCTCGGGGTGCCGGCGGTCGTGGTGATGCCGGAAACCGCACCGCGCGTGAAAGTCGAGGGGGTGCGCCGGTACGGCGGCGAGGTGATCGTCGCGGGGACGACATCGGTCGACCGCCGCCTGAGAGCCGAGCGTGAGGCGGCCGCCCGCGGCCTCACGATGGTGCCCCCCTTCGATCACCCGTGGATCATCGCCGGCGCCGGCACGTGCGGCCTGGAGATTCTCGAGCAGCAGCCCGAGGTGTCGGTCGTCTACGTGCCGGTCGGTGGTGGCGGGCTGATCGCGGGCATCGCGGCGGCCATCAAGGGACGCGGCCGGGGCGTGCGCGTGATCGGCGTCGAGCCTGCCGGCGCCGCCAAGATGTCGGCCTCCCACGCGGCGGGCCATCCCGTGACACTGGAGCGCACGTCGAGCATTGCCGACGGCCTGCTTCCCCTGCGTCCGGGCCACATCACGTTCGCGCACGTGCAGGCGCTCGTGGACGAGATCGTCACCGTCAGCGACGAGGCGATTGCCGCGGCTGTCCGGTGGGTGTTTCGCGAGGCGCGGCTGGTCGCCGAGCCGAGCGGTGCCGCGACGGTCGCAGCGGTGCTGCAGGCCGGCCCCTCTGCGGGTCCGGGCACGGTGGCGGTCGTGTCGGGCGGCAATGTCTCGGGGGACGATTTCGCCCGCTATATCGCCGGCTGACGGGCGGCCGCTGCCGGAGGTCCTGTGTTAAGCCATATAAATGGTTTAGAATATGGTCATGTCTACGGTTAACATTTTTGAGGTCAAGGCGAAGCTGTCCGAGTACATCGAGCGCGCCGCGCGGGGCGAACGGATCGTGATTTGCCGCCACAACAAGCCCGTGGCGGAGTTGCGCGCGGTCGAGCACGCCCGCACCGAGCCGCGTCCGATCGGGCCTCTGCCGGGCGAGCCGACCTTCGACGTGGCACCGTCCTTCTTCGAGCCGCTTTCCGACGAGGAGCTGGACCTGTGGGAACGTGGCACCGCGGGCGATCCGCTCTCGGCGCCTGCCGGGGCACAGCGGGCGCCGAGGGTGGCCGAGAAGAAGGCCCGCTACCGCACCGGCCGAACCGGCAGGCGGCGGTCGTGAGGCTGCTGCTCGACACGTGCACCTTCCTGTGGCTCGCCGGCGGCGGCCGCCTGTCGGCCGTGTCGGCGGCGGCGATTCGCGACCCGTCGAACGAGATCCTGCTGAGCGCCGTGTCCGTGTGGGAAATCGCGTCCGAGCACCGAGCCGGGCGGCTGCCGCTGCCTGAACCGCCCGACCGCCTGATTCCGGCCCGGTGCCGCACGCGCGGCATCGCCTCGCTCGACTTTGACGAGGACTCGGCGCTTCAGGTGCTGCGGTTGCCCGCCCTGCATCGCGATCCGTTCGACCGCATGCTCATCTCGCAGGCCATCGCGCACGGGCTGGCGATCGTGACACCCGATCCGCTCGTGACGCAGTACCCGGTTCGCGTGATCTGGTGACTAGAGATCTCCCCGTGTCTCCGTGTCTCCGTGGCCCGTTGAGGCGAGAATTCGCTGCGCCTCGCCGACCGCGTCCTCGACGGTCGTAATCTTCCCGTCGAGCTGCTTCTCGTACACCTGCTTCAGAATCTCGCCCACCCGAGGCCCCGGCGACAGGCCGAGCCCCAGCAGGTGCCGGCCGAGGAGGAGCGGGGCCGGCGGCCGATGTTCGACGCCGAGGGTCCGCGCGCGCTCGATGAACCAGTCCATCGCCGAGCAGTCGAACGTGCCGGTGCGTCCGAGGCAATCGGCGCGGGCGATGCGGGCCAGCAGCTCGAGGTCGACTTTCTGCGCCAGCCGACGGAAGGCGCCGTCGCCGACCTGGGCCGCCTTGTGGAGCATCCCGGGCTTCAGGTGGTGGGCCACGAGCCCGACGACCTGGCCGCGCACGTCGAAGCCGTCGATCGTGTGCACGTGCAGGCGGTCCAGCAGGCTGAGCGTCGGCGCGACGCCCGCCTGCTCGTGGTCCAGGGATCGGATCCGGCCATCGATGACCGCCGTGGTCGACGGCTTGCCCAGATCGTGGCAGACGGCGCCGAGCATGAGGGTGGTGAGGCGCGGGCGATCGAGGTCCGCGTTCAGCGCCCGCGCCTTATCGACGACCATCAGCGTGTGCGTCCAGACGTCGCCTTCGGGGTGCCAGTCGGGCTCCTGCTCGCACCCGACCAGCGGCCGGAGTTCGGGCAGCAGGGCATCGACGACGCCGAGGTCGAGCGCAAGGGAGAGGCCGAGCGACGGTCGCGCGGCCATGAGCAGCAGCTTGTCCAGCTCGCCCCACACCCGTTCGGCCGGCAGGTCGTCGAGCGGAATGCGGCGGCAGAGCGCGGCCGTGTCGTCGTCGAGCGTGAACTCGAGGCGCGCCGCGAACTGGACGGCGCGGAGCACGCGCAGGCTGTCGTCGCCGAAGGTCTGCGGATCGACGACGCGGAGCACCCGGCGGGCGAGGTCGGCGCGTCCGCCGTGGGGGTCTTCATAGACGTCGGTCAGCGGGTCCCACGAGATCGCATTCACGGTGAAGTCGCGCCGCCGCGCGGCCTCGGCACTCGACATGGACGGATCGCCGACGACCTGGAAGCCCTTGTGTCCGCGCCCGGCCTTCGACTCGCGGCGGGGGAGCGCGACGTCGATCGTGCCGGCCTCCGGCCCCTGCAGCGCCACTTTGTAGACGGGAAAGCTCTGACCGACCGCCTCCACCCGCCCGAACGGCCGCAGGAGCTCCGCGAGGCGGTCCTCCGGCACGCCGAACACCTCCAGGTCGATGTCGCCGGAGGGATGGCCGCGCAGCCTGTCGCGCACCCAGCCACCGACGATGAGGGCGCGTCCGCCGGCCCCGCGCACGGCCGTCGCGATGGCACGGGCCAGGTCGAGTGACATTCCGCCTGTGATTGTGCTTCGATTTGGGGGACACGCGCATGCCGCCCCACGACCGGACCATGGCTTTGCTCGAGGACCTGATCGCGATCGACTCGGTCAACCCATCGCTCGTACCGGGGGCGCGCGGCGAGGCGGAGATCTCGCGGCGCGTGGCCGCCGAATGTACGGCCGCCGGCCTCTCCGTGGAGGTCCATGAGGTCGCGCCAGGCCGTCCCAACGTGGTGGCCGTGCTCGAGGGGCCCCGCCCGGGACCGACGCTGATGTTCTGCGGGCACGTCGATACGGTGGGCGTGGCCGGCATGGATCAGCCGTTTCGACCGGTGTATCGCGACGGGCGGCTGTACGGGCGCGGCGCGCAGGACATGAAGGCAGGCCTGGCGGCCATGCTCGGTGCGGCACGGCAGATCGCCGAGCAGGGGGGATGCGGCCGCGGCCGTCTGGTGGTGGCCGCGGTTGTCGACGAGGAGCATGCGAGCATCGGCGCCGAGGCGCTGGCGGCGACCTGGCGGGCCGACGCTGCCGTCGTGACCGAGCCGACCGATCTCGATATTGCCGTGGCGCACAAAGGATTCGAATGGATCGACATCGTCACGCACGGCCGCGCCGCGCACGGCAGCCGCCCCCGGGACGGCCGCGACGCCATCCTGCGCATGGGCCGCGTGCTCGGCCGGCTCGAGGGGCTCGACCGGCAGCTGCAGGCCGGGCGCGCGCACGCGCTGCTGGGCACGGCGTCGCTGCACGCGTCGCTCATCGGCGGGGGACGCGAGCTGAGCAGCTATCCGGAGCGATGCTCCGTGCAGATCGAGCGGCGGACGCTGCCGGGCGAGCCGGTCGGCGCCGGGCTCGAGGAGGTCCGCGGCATTCTGGAGGCCCTGCGTCGTGACGATGCGGAATTTGGCGGCGAGGCGCGGCTCGTGTTCGGCCGCGCCGCGTTCGAGCTGGCCCCGGCCCATCGGCTGCCGGAACGCCTCGCGCGGGCGATCGAGTCCGCCGGCCATCAACCGCGCCTGGTCGGCATGAGCTTCTGGAGCGATGCGTCCATCCTGAGCGCGGCGGGCACGCCGACCGTGCTGTTCGGACCGGGAGGCGCGGGCCTGCACAGCCCGGACGAGTACGTGCGCGTCGATGATGTCCGGGTGTGCCGCGAGGCGCTCGTGGCGCTCGCGGGCGATGTGTTGGGGTAGCGCTCGAGTCTCAGCGTTCGCGGAGGAGGGCGCGCACGACAAAGCCGAGGTTGGCGGGCCGCTCGCCGAGCCGGCGCATGAAATACGGAAACCATTCACGCCCGAACGGCACGTACACGCGCAGGCGGTAGCCGCGCTCGACGAGCGACGCCTGAAGGTCGCGCCGGATGCCGTAGAGCATCTGGAACTCGAAGCGATCGCGTGCCACGCCGCGCGCATCGGCGTACGCGCACACCTGTGCGAGGGTGGCCTCATCGTGCGTGGCGATGGCCGGGTACGTGCCGGCGTCCAGCAGCTCGCGCGCCAGCCGCACGAACGCCGCATCGACGTCCTCGCGGCGCTGGTACGCGATCGACGCGGGCTCCTTGTACGCCCCCTTGACGAGGCGCACCCGCGCGCCGAGCTCGTTCATGCGCCGGAGGTCGCCATCGGTGCGCCGGAGGGCCGCCTGGAGCGCCACGCCGAGGTGGCGGTCGCCCTGCGCCCAGAGCGTTTCGAAGACGTCGAGCGTCCGCTCCGTGTACGGCGAATTCTCCATGTCGATGCGGACGAAGAAGGCGTGCCGCCCCGCCGGCTGGAGAATGCGCCGCAGGTTGTCGATGCAGGTGGCGCGGTCGACGTCGATGCCGAGCTGGGTCAGCTTGAGCGAGATGTTGCGCTCGATGCCCGACGCCTCGATGACGTGCATGAGGCTCACGTATTCCCGTGTGGCCGCCGCGGCACCCTCGTACGTCCTGACGCCTTCGCCCAGGTGGTCGAGGGTGATCAGGCGCCCCTGCGCCTGCAGCCGCCGCGACGCCTCGATGGCGGACTCGATGGTCTCACCGGCAATGAACCGGCTCGCGAAACTCTCCGGCGTGGCCAGGCCGTGGCGCGACGCGAGGCGCTTCAGGCGCGCACTGCGGGAGAGGGCATGGAAGAACGCCTTCGCCCCGCCGTACATCAGTGCGTACGGCGTGACGGCGAGGCGAGGAGGTGGTCCAGGGTGTGGGCGTAGTAGCGCAGCACGTTGCGTTCGCGGACGCGCACTCGGCTCTGCTCCACGACGACAATCCCTCGCGCTTCGAGCGGCTCGAGCCCGGCCTCGATCGCCTCCTCGCCGCTCGTAACGCCCAGGTTGGCGCCTTTCGACCGCAGCGTGTCGATCACCGCATCGGCGCGCGCCTGCAGGTCGCGGCGGGAAATCGACGGCCGCATCGCATTGGCCACGACCGCCGTCGGCAGCACCTTGTAGAGCCGCCCGATCGCGTCCATCACCGTGTGCGCGAACTCGAGCACGTCGCGGCGGGAGGACGGGTCGATGTCGACCGCGATCGGCTTGCCGAAGGTGACAAAGGCCCGCGAGCGATAGCCGACCGCGTGCCGCACCATTTCGGCGAGCTCGCGGCTGAACGGGCGCTGCGTGCGCTTGACGCGCTGGCGCGCCAGCACGTGGTCCTCGAGCACCAGGTCGTAGGCGACCGCCGTCGGCAGCACCACCAGGTGCGGCGTATCGGCCTGCAGCGCCGCGTGCATGAGTCCCGTCTTCGGGCTCTTGATGTCGCCGCTGTAGCTGCGGCCGCCTTCCGGGTAGAAAAACAGGTCGTGCGTCCGCAGCAGTTCCGCGACGTACGCCTTCAGCGTGATCAGGTACGCCGGATCCCTGGTGTTGCGGCGGATCGGAATCGCGCCGGTCACGTGGCGGTGCAGCAGGCCGAGCGGGCCGCCGAAGAGGTTGATGCCCGCGGCGATGATGGGCGGCCGCACGCCGTTCTCATCGAGCACGAGCAGCTCCACGAGATAGTCGGTGTGGCTCTTGTGATTGGACGCGTACACGACCCGGCCGGCGCGTGTCGCCGCCCGGGCGCGATCGATGTGCTCCGGCACGCGCTCGATCTTGCGGAGGATGGGGTACAGCGGATGCCTGAGCGCCCGGTAAATCGGGTAGCGCTGCGTGGTGCACAGCTCTTCCAGGTAGGCTTCGATACGCTCGCGCGGCGCGCGCCCGCTCCGGCCCTGGCTGCCCTCGATGTAGCGCGCGACCTCTGCCCGCGCCAACACCGCGTCGGTGATCTCGTCGATCATGGGCAGAAGGGACTATATCAGGAGACAGGAGTCAGGCGACAGGAGTCAGGAGATAGGCGTCAGGAGGTGCTCTGAGATCGCGTCGGCGAACTCGGTGGTCGTCGCGGCGCCGCCGAGGTCGCGCGTCCGGACGCGCCCCTCCGCGAGCACCTGCCGCAGCGCCAGCATGATCCGATCGGCCGCCTCCTCTTCCCCCAGGTGCCGTAACATCAGGAGCGCCGAGAGCAGCAGCGCCATCGGATTCGCGATGTTCCGACCCGCGATGTCGGGCGCGCTGCCGTGCACCGCCTCGAACACCGCGATGTCGTCGCCGAGATTCGCGCCTGGCACCACGCCGAGGCCGCCCACCAGTCCCGCGCACAGGTCGGACACGATATCGCCGTACAGGTTCGGGAGCAGCAGCATATCGAACGCCGACGGGTCGAGCACCAGCTGCATGCACATCGCGTCCACGATCCGGTCGTCGAACGTGATGTCGGGGTACTCGGCCGCCACCTGGCGGGCGCTGTCGAGAAAGAGGCCGTCGCCGAGCTTCATGATGTTGGCCTTGTGCACCGCTGTGACACGCGCGCGTCCGTTCGCGCGCGCGTACTCGAACGCAAAGCGCGCGATGCGCGTCGACGCCGACTGCGTGATGATCTTCAGGCTCTCGATCACGCCGGGCACGATTTCGTGCTCGAGGCCGGCGTACAGGTCCTCGGTGTTTTCGCGGACGATCACGAGATCGACCTGCTCGTAGCGCGATCGGACCGACGGCAGCTTCCAGACGGGCCGCAGGTTCGCAAACAGATCGAGCGCCTTGCGGAGGCCCACGTTGACGCTGGTGAACCCGCCGCCGACCGGCGTCGTCAGCGGTCCCTTGAGCGCCACTTTGTTCCGGCGGATCGAGGCGAGCACCTCGGCCGGCAGCGTCGTGCCGTGCCGTTCGAGCGCGGCCGCGCCGGCCAGACACGACTCCCATTCGATGTCCACGCCCGCCCGATCGAGGATGCCGACAACGGCAGCCGCGACCTCCGGCCCGATGCCGTCGCCAGGCAGAAGGGTAATCGTGTGCGTCATGATTGTTCTCTGGCTTCCCAATAGAGCAAGATCAGTGCCGCTCCCATCGCGCACAGCATCAGCCGCGTCGACAGCTGGTGCAGTTCTTCGAAACGGACCCGGCGGGCGTCGGCCGCGGCGAGCCGCGAGGGGAGACCGCCTGCCTCCTGCTGCACGGCATCGATGCGCGGCAGCACCACGAGGCCGGAATAGAGCGTCGTCGCGAGCATCGCGGCGATGATCACGGCGCGCACGCCGAAGGCGGTCGGCCGCGGCCCGAGCAGGCGCATGGCCGAGAGCGTCACGAGCAGCAGCAGGCCTGCCGCGTAGGCGACATAGTGGAAGCGCGCGAGCGTCGCGCCAAACAGCTCGCCGGCGAGCGCGCGACCCGTGACCGGCTCGGTCGCCTGGAGCACCTGGAACGTCGTCGGCGCGACGAGCGCGCCGAGCGTGAGCATGCCGCCGAGCCAGACGACGAGCGCCAGGACGTACACGTACCGCAGCGCGAGCATCAGCAGATTATAATTCTCGGACCCGGAGGAAATTTGCCCGTCCAGACATCGGTACGCGTCCCAGCGCTCATGAACATCGCCACGCGGTTGCGCATCGATTCGGTGCGCGCGACGTCGGAAGCCGGCAGCGGCCATCCAAGTACCTGCTGCTCGGCGGCCGAGATCGTCGCCGCGCTGTTTTTCGCCGAGATGCAGTACGACCCGCGCGATCCCAGGAATCCCGACAGCGATCGCTTCGTGCTGTCGAAGGGGCACGCCGCACCGCTTCTCTACGCCGCGTGGGCCGAGGCCGGGTTCCTCAAGCGCGACGACCTGGTGTCGCTGCGGCGGCTTGAGTCCGACCTCGAAGGCCACCCGACGCCGCGGCTGCCGTTCGTGGACGTGGCGACCGGCTCGCTCGGCCAGGGACTGAGCGCCGGCGTCGGCATTGCCCTGAACGCGAGGCGGATCGAGTCGGACTATCGCACCTACGTCCTGATGGGCGACGGGGAGACGGCGGAGGGCGCCGTCTGGGAGGCCGCCGGCGTCGCGGCAGCGGAGAAGCTGGACTCGCTCTGCGGCATCACCGACGTGAACGCGCTCGGCCAGAGCGGCCCGACGCAGTGGCAGCACGACCTCGACACGCTGGCGGCGCGCTGGCGCGCGTTCGGCTGGCACACGCTGACCGTCAACGGCCACGATTTCGCCAAGATTCTCGATGCCCTGGCGGAGGCGCGAGCGACGCGCGGCCGCCCGACCATGATTCTGGCGCGGACGCTCAAGGGGAAGGGCATCTCGTTTGTCGAAGGGAAGGGGGGCTGGCACGGCCGGCCGCTCAAGAAGGGCGAGGAGCTCGACAAAGCGCTGTCCGAGCTGCAATCGCAGTTGGTCCCGGAGGAAGGCCCCGTTCCGCCGCCGGCAGCGCCGCGCACGGTACGTGGGGCGGGTCCCGCGGAGCGGACCCGGCGACCCCTTGGCGCGCCCCCCTACACGCTTGGCGACAGCGTGGCGACGCGCGAAGCGTACGGCGCGGCCATCGCCCGCCTGGCCGCCGGCGACGACCGCATCGTGGCGCTCGATGCCGACGTGAAGAACTCGACCTACAGCGAGAAGTTCGAGGCGGCCTGCCCGCAGCGCTTCTACCAGACCGTCTTCGCCGAGCTGGCGAGGCTCGGCGGCGCGATGGGGCTGGCCAGCCGCGGCGCGATCCCGTTTCCGTCCACCTTCGCGGCGTTCCTCACCCGCGCGTACGACTTCGTGCGCATGGCGGCCATCAGCCGGCTGAACGTCAAGATCGCCGGCTCGCACGCCGGCGTCTCGATTGGCGAGGACGGGCCGTCGCAGATGGCGCTCGAGGATCTCGCCATGATGCGCGCGCAGCCGAACGTCGCCGTGCTCTATCCCTCCGACGGCGTGAGTACCGAGCGCCTGGTGGAGCGCATGGCGTACTGCCAGGGCCCCGTGTACATGCGGACCACGCGCCCCAAGACGCCGGTGATCTACGGGCCCGACGAGACGTTCGAGATCGGCGGCCTGAAGGTGGTCCGGGAGAGCGGCAGTGACGTCGCCACTGTCATCGGCGCCGGCGTGACGCTGTTCGAGGCGCTGAAGGCGTACGACGAGCTGCAGGCGCAGGGCCTCACGATCCGCGTCGTCGATCTGTACTCGGTGCAGCCGGTCGATGCCGACGCGCTGCTCCGGTGCGCGCGCGAGACGAAGGGACGGCTGATCACGGTCGAGGACCATTACGCCGGCGGCGGCATCGGCGACGCCGTGGCGGCAGCCGTCGCCCCGGGCGGCTTCACCGTGCAGCGACTGGCCGTGAGAGAGATTCCACGCAGCGGCACCCCGGCGCAACTCCTCGATCAGTACGGCATCTCCGCGCGTCACATCGTCGCGGCCGTGCGCGGGTAGCTCCGGCGGGTCCGCCGTCTTCGCTGTACGTAGGCCGGGTCTCGCGCTCTTCGGCTGTGCTCAGGGCGCAGCCCCGGCAGCCCCGGCATGAACGGCGACGAGCGCGTCGACCGTTACCGGGCAGAGCTGGGTCCCCCGACCTTCCCTGATAATCGCCAGCACCTTATCGAGCGGCATCGCGCCGCGGTAGGGCCGTTCGGCCGACAGCGCGTCGAAGATGTCGGCCGCGGCCAGAATCCGCGCCGTCTGCGACAGCGCCTCCCCGGGCACGCCGCGATGATAGCCGCGGCCGTCGATGCGCTCGTGATGGCAGCTCGCGTCGTAGGCAAACTCCGAAAACACCGGCACGCGCGCCAGGATTTCGTACGTGAAGTACGGATGCCGCTTCACGACGCCCCATTCGGCGGGGTCGAGCTTCCCCGGCTTGTCCAGGATGCGGTTCGGCACCGACAGCTTGCCGATGTCGTGCAGCAGGGCGGCGCGGCGGAGGCGGACCCGCTGCACCTCGGACAGCCCCATGTGCGCGGCCACCTGGCCGGAAATGGCAGCCACGCGGTCGGAGTGCTGATAGGTGAACGTCGACTTGGCGTCGACGACGAGCGCGAACGCGTGGGCGATGCGGTCGAGGCGCGGCTCGTCTGCCGGAATCACCCGCTCGACCGGCTCGGCGGCGGCAATCGCCTGCGCCAGCGGCTCCGCGCGCAGGTCCGACCAGATCCGGTCGCTGCTCCCGAGCGCGCAGAAGGCCCTGGCGAGTTCGGGATCGAACCAGCGCCCGCGGCGCTCGTTCACCACCCGGAGCGCCCCCTCGGGGCCCTCGAGCCCGCAGAAGATTTCGGCGACCTGCGCGAGGCCGATGACGCGCGAATACAGCGGAATCTCGTGGCGGCGCAGCCCTTCCGGGTACCCGCCGCCGTCCCAGTGCTCGTCCATGGAGCGGATGGCCACCGCCGTCGGTTCGGAGACGCCGAGCGCCCGCGCGATATTGGCGCCGCGGTCGCAGCGGATCTCGAACAGCTCGCGCTGGCTCGACGGCCCGGCGAGCGCGAGCGTCGTGAAGCGGCGCAGCCGCTCGACCACCGATCCGCCGGGCTCGGTGTACTCGAACGCGTAGGCGATCTTCTCCCGCCAGTTCCGCCAGTCGCGCTCCCACAGCCCGCGCTTGGCGCGCTGGTCGCTCCCGCCGAAGAGCTGGCTGACGCGGGCGGCGTTGCTCGAGCAGCCGGCGTCTTTCATGAGCAGGGCGTAGAACAGATCGGAGCGCTGGTCGGGCCGGAGCTCCAGCTGGTCGGCGACGCGCATGCCGAGGAGGCAGCTGCGGGCGGCGTGTCCGAGCGGCTGGCCTTCGGTCAGATCGAGGGCGTAGGAGAGCGCCGACAGGACGGTCGACAGTTTGACCGTGCTCAACGCGGGAATCCTGCCGCGTCGAGGACGCGCCGGGCCTGCGCGAGATGCCGGCGCTCGTGCGCGACCATCGTGGCGAACGCCGACCCGAGCGGCAGCCGCAGCCAGCGCGCCGCGGGCGAGGCGACGCGCGCGCGGGCGAGGTCCAGGCCGTTGGCCTGCCGCAGCCGGTCGATGTACTGCACCTGGTAGGCGCGGAATGCCGCCATGACGTCGTGTCGGGAGCGCCCGGGTACCGGATGGAAGGCGCGCGGCGCCCTGACGCGGAGCCAGGGCTCCGGTCCGCTCAGCGACACGAAGAGCCGTCCGACCCAGTTGTACGCGTGCGGACCTGGCGCGTAGAGGCCGCGCCGTATGGCGTCGGCGATGCCTTCATCCAGCACCGGCAGGTAGCCGCGCGCCGTGGCGTTCAGGTGATCGAGGCACTCGGCCACCGACCAGCGGCCGGGCGCCGGCTGCCACGCGAACTGCGCGTCGCCGAGCGCCGCCGCGAGCCGATCCGCTTCCGCGGCGAGCTGCTCGAACTGTCTGCGGAATTCGTCAATCTCCGGCGCGAGTGCCAGCGGACTGCGGGTGGACACGTCCGCTTATGTTATCGGCTCATTCCGCTGAATGGGAGAACTGCAGCATACTGAACGAATGTGTCCGTCTACTCATGCACGACTGCTGGCACCGCTCGTGGCGCTGGTGCTGGCGGCGACCGTGGCAGCCCAGGATCGGGCCGGCGTGCAGCTGGCCGCCGGCAGCCCGTTCAGAGGTGGCGTTCCCACCGGCGCCGTGTCGCCCCAGCCGATCCCGCTCTCGATTGGCGACGCGATCCGGCAGGCGCTCGACCGTAACCTCGGCGTGCTGCAGGCCGACGAGCGCGTCGATCGGGCGCGCGGCGCGCGATGGGATGCGCTCAGCCGGCTGCTGCCGCACCTCAGCGCCGGCGTGACCGAGACCCGCCGCAAGACCAGCCTGGAGGTCTTCGGCTTTCCCCTGCGCGGCGAGTTTCCCCGCATCGTGGGCCCCTTCAACGTGTTCGACGCGCGCCTGTTCGCGTCGCAGGCGCTCGTCGACCGTCCGGCCGCGCTCGACAGCCGCGCCGAGGCCCACAACCTCGAGGCGGCGCGCCAGGACTACCGCAGCGCACGCGACCTCGTCGTACTGGTGTCCGCGAACCTCTATCTGGAGGCGCTGGCGGCGTCGGCACGGGTCGAGACCGCCCGCGCGCAGCGCGACACCGCGGAGGCGCTGTACCGCCAGGCGCAGGATCTGCGGCAGAGCGGCATCATTGCCGGCCTCGATGTCGTTCGCGCCGAAGTCCGGTTGAGCGCCGATCGGCAGCGCGCGACGGCGGCGATGAACGAATTCCAGAAAGCCAAGCTGCAGCTGGCGCGCGTCATCGGCCTGCCGATTGGCCAGGAGTTCACGTTGAGCAGCGTGCTGCCCACCGTACCGGTGCCCGACATGAGGCTGGACGAGGCGCTCGAGCGCGCGTACCGGGAGCGCCCCGACGTCCGCGCCGCCGCCGAGCGGGTGTCGGCGGCCGAGACGGCCCGGCGGGCGGTGAGCGCCGAGCGGCTGCCGTCGGTGAACGTCAACGCCGACTACGGCGCCATCGGCCTGACCGCGGCGTCGACGCTCTCGACCTTCGCGGTGACGGGCACGGTGAACGTGCCGATTTTCGAGGGCGGCCGGATCCGCGCCAGACTGGTGGAGGCCGATGCCGACCTGCGCCACCGGCGCATGGAGCTCGAGGATCTGCGCGCGGAAATCTATTACGAGGTTCGCAGCGCCTTCCTCGACCTGCAGGCCACCGGCGAAGAGCTCGAAACGGCCACGCGGGCGCGCGAGCTGGCCGGCCAGCAGCTCGCGCAGTCGCGCGACCGGTTCGCCGCGGGCGTCGCCAGCAACATCGAGGTCGTCCAGGCGCAGGAAGCGGTGACGCTGGCCAGCGAGCAGTACATCGGCGCGCTCTACGGCTTTAACGTCTCGAAGGCGCTGCTCGCGCGGTCGCTCGGCGCCGCCGAAACCACGGTGGGAAGCTATCTCGGAGGGGCGAACTGATGAACAGGGGGCTCCGGGTTCTGATTGCCGGCATCTGTCTTGCGCTCATCGGCGCCGGGGCCTGGCTCTGGGCGACAAGGGGACGCGAGTCCACCGACGATGCGCAGGTTGAGGCGCACGTGACACCGATTGCGCCGCGTGTCGGCGGCCTGGTGATGGCCGTGCCGGTGAGCGACAACCAGCAGGTCGAGGCGGGTACCGTGCTCGTACAGATCGACCAGCGCGACTACCAGCTCGCGCTCGACCGCGCGCGCGCCGAGCTGGCCGACGCGCAGGCAGCCGCGGTGGCGGCGCGGGCCGACGTGCCGATCACGGCAACGACCGCCACCGGCAACATTTCGACCGCCACGGGCCGTCTTGCGGCCTCGCGGGCCGCCGTGGCGGAGGCGGAGCAGTCGATCGAGGCGGCGCGCGCCCGGCTGGCTTCGGCGCAGGCCCGGGTCAGGGAAACCGAGGCGAACGCCACGAAAGCCGCCAGGGATGTCGAGCGGCTGAAGACGCTGCTGGCCAAAGACGAGATCCCGCAGCAGCAGTTCGATGCCGTCGTGGGAGACGCGGACGCGCGGGCGGCCGCCGTCGAATCGGCCCGGTCGCAGGTGCGTGAGGCCGACGCGGGCATCCGCGTCGCCGAGAGCCACGCGCAGCAGGCGCAGGCGGGCGAGCAGGAGGCGACCGCGGAGCTGCAGCGCGCCCAGACGGCGCCGGAGCAGGTGGCCGCCATGCGCGCCCGCGCGCAGGCGGCCGGAGCCCGTATTCAGCAGCTCGAGGTGGCGGTGAAGCAGGCGGAGCTCAATCTGGAGCACGCCACCGTCAGGACGTTGGTCGCCGGCATCGTCAGCCGCCGGAGCGTCGAGCCCGGACAGGTGATTCAGCCCGGCCAGCCGCTGATGACCGTCATTCCGCTCGACCGCGTCTGGATTACGGCGAACTTCAAGGAAACGCAGCTCGAGCGCATGCGTCCGGGGCAGCGCGTGGAGGTGGACGTTGACGCGTACGGCGGGCGGATGTTCAACGGCAAGATTGACAGCATTGCCGCGGCCACCGGCGCCCGCTTCAGCCTGCTGCCGCCGGAGAACGCCACCGGCAACTTCGTGAAAGTCGTGCAGCGCGTACCGGTGAAGATCGTGCTCGACGACGGGCAGGACCCCGAGCGCCTGCTGCGGCCGGGCATGTCGGTGACGCCGACCGTCTACACGCGCTAGCGCCGGATGCCGGAATCCCACCGTCACGTCAACCCGTGGATCGTCGCGGTCGCGGTGATGTTCGCGACGTTCATGGAGGTGCTCGACACCACCGTCGTCAACGTGTCGTTGCCGCACATCGCGAGCAGCATGGCGGCGACGACGGAGGAGGCGACGTGGGCGCTGACGTCGTACCTCGTGGCCAACGCCATCATCCTGCCGATGACCGGCTGGCTGGCGTCAACCTTCGGGCGCAAGCGCCTGCTGATGCTGTCGACGGCCGGCTTCACGCTGGCGTCGTTCCTCTGCGGCGCCGCGCCGAACCTGGCGTCGCTCGTGATCTTCCGGATCGTGCAGGGGATGACCGGCGGCGCGCTCCAGCCGCTGTCGCAGGCGGTGCTCCTCGAGTCGTTCAAGCCCGAGGAGCGCGGGCGCGCCATGGGCTTCTGGGGCCTCGGCATCGTCGTCGCGCCGATTCTCGGGCCCGTCCTTGGCGGCTGGCTGACCGAGAACTACAGCTGGCGCTGGGTGTTCTACATCAACCTGCCGGTGGGCATCGCCTCGCTCGTGATGACGAAGCTGTTTGTCTTCGATCCGCCGTACCTGCGCCGGCAGTCGCAGGGGATCGACTACTGGGGCATGGGCATGCTGGCGCTCGGCATCGGCTCGCTCCAGTACGTGCTCGATACGGGACAGCGCGACGACTGGTTCGAATCGTCCGTGATCACGGTCCTGTCCGTCATCGCGGCTGTCACGCTGGTCGTCCTGATCGTGCACCAGCTCCGCGCAGCGCATCCGATTGTGGACCTGCGTGTGTTCAAGAACCGGAGCTACGCGGTGGGCGTGTTCCTGATGACCGTGCTCGGCTTCGTGCTGTACGGCAGCATCGTGCTCCTGCCGATCATGCTGCAGGTGCTCTTCCGCTACACCTCGTTCCAGGCGGGCGAGGCGATGGCGCCGCGCGGGGTCGGGTCGCTGCTGATGATGCCGCTCGTGGGGTACCTGACCAGCCACGTCGATCCGCGCAAGCTCGTGGCGACCGGGCTCCTGCTCGGCGGCGGCACGCTGATCTGGCTCGGGCAGCTCAACCTGAACGCGGGCTACTGGGACTTCTTCTGGGCGCAGGTCTTCCAGGGCGCCGGTCTGGCGCTGCTGTTCGTGCCGCTGACGACGATTGCGATGTCGACGATTGCGCGGGAGCGGATGGGGTATGCGACGAGCCTGTTCAACCTGATGCGGAATCTTGGCGGCAGCATCGGGATTGCGATCACGGGCACGCTGCTGACGCGCCAGCGGCAGGCGGTGGGCGCGCGGCTGGGCGAGCAGGTCAGCGCCTACGATCCGACGACGCAGGCGCTGTTCGCGCAGATTCGGCGGGGCCTGATGGCGGCCGGCGTGGACGCGGCGACGGCGACCGAACGGGCGTATGCCGCGCTGCACGGCCTGCTGCTGCAGCAGGCGTCGATGGTCTCGTTCGTGATGCTGTTCCGCATGCTCGGCGGCCTGTTTCTGCTGATGCTGCCGATGGTCCTGCTGATGCGGCGGCCGGTGCGGAGCGCCGGGCCCCACTGATCGCAACTCCGCGCCGCTGACCCGATCCGGGCTGACGCGCTGCACAGCAACCCAGAATCCCACCTCCCGGCCCCCGGACTCCCATCGCCGCGTGTCAATGTGACGCGCCGGCCAGCGCCACGAATTCAGATTCAAGGCGCCGGGGCACGAGAAAAAGCATTTTCGTCAGATCGGCATTGGCCAGGCCGATGCGTGCAAACGTCAATCGCCGCGTACGTCGTTGTCGCGTGAACGCGTACGTCGTGTACCCCAGCGTCGACAGCCAGGCGCCCAGTTCGCTCGTATATGTGAGCTCGGCCAGCAGGAGCGGCGCGTCTCGCCGCATCAGCTTCTCGGCGCCCGCCAGCACGTCGCGATCGCCGCCTTCGACATCCGTCTTGATTCCCGTGACCCTCCAGGGTGCGTGCTCGACGAAATCATCGAGCGTCGTCGTCTCCACTTCCAGCGAATCACAGTCACCTGAGTCGGAGGAATCAGGGCGTCGTACGTGACCCAATGAACTGTCTCGCATCCGCACGAATGTGGATGTGCCAGACACGCTCGACACGGCCTTCCGGATGATTGTCGCATTCGGAAACCGGTTCAGATTCCATTCGAGTGCGGGCAGGTTTCGAGGGTCCGGCTCAAAGGCAAACACATGGGCGACGCGCGGGAGCACGTACAGGGAGTAGTATCCGACATGGGCTCCCACATCCAGAAACACGCCGTCTCGATCGAGGAAGCGCGTGAAGAGCGCCTCGGCTCCCCAGTCGATGTCCGCGTTCGTGACAAGAATCTCGGACACGCTGAGATTTCGCGGCAGGCGAATGTCGAGTCCCGTAGGGAGCCTCAGGACATTGTCCCGGCGCAGGATCCTTTCGGAGATCTGCTGCAGGTACGTCCGCAACGCCCACTTGACGATCCCGACCTCACGGATATACCCGAGATTAAGCGACATCGCGGACCCGCACTGCGAACGGCACGATATCCCATCGTATCCCGAGAGCGACGCCGCCCCTACGAGGTCAGTGCCTCGGCGGCCGGCGAGTCGGGCCACGCGCGCTCCGGGAGCGCCGTGTAGCGCGCGTGCGCGAGGCTGGCCTGGAAGAGCGCGGTCTGTGAGGCCATGAACTGGAGCTTCAGCGCCAGCCGGACGAGCAGATAGATCTGGGCCAGCGCGACGCCCGCCCACATCGCGGCGCCCGGACGTGTCACCCCGGGCGCAACGAGCGCCCAGACCGCCATCAACACGAGAAAGGCGAGCGCGTTGACCGCGTAGAGGCCGAGTACGCGGCGCGGATGCCGTCCGATGAAGGCGAGCGCCGCACGAAGCGCGCCGAGCACGCTCCGCCGATCCTCGACCACCAGCCGGATCCGCGCGTAGTCGAACACGATATTGGCGGCGACGAGCGACGCCCCGAACACGCCGTAGAGGATGAGGCGCCAGGCAAACGCCTGCCGCTCCACCGACAGGTCGCGCGTCAATCGCGTGTAGGCATCATCCAGAAGCCAGCCGTGGAGAGAGGTGAACAGGAACCAGTACACCGCGCCCGCAACGGCCGCCAGCCGGAGGAAACGCCAGAAGAAGACGCCGGCCGCGCCGAAGAAGCCGTACGCGCGCGTGGGACGCTGGCGCGCGTAGCGGTCGAGCACGCCGCCAGACAGGAAGGTCCACGCCAGCAGGTAGGCGGCGAGCGCGGCGGCAATCGGCGCCGTCTGTCCCTCCGCATCGAGGAGGCCGCTCAGGTTGTCGAGCGTCGCCGCGAATCCGACAATCGCGGGCGAGAAGGTGGCACCGACTCCGGAGGCCTGCGACGCGAACTCCTGCCACCAGTCGTAGTTCACCCCGTCGGCGGCGGCGTCGGCTGCCAGGCTGCGGCCGAGATGCGCCACGATCGATCCGCGCAGCACCATCGCCAGCGGCAGCGCCGCGGTCGTCGTGAGCACGAAGACGCCGGCGAGCACCGCGGGCGCACGCAGGACGCGCCGAAGCCCGTCGAGCCAGACGGCGAGGATCATACGAAGAACGCGTAGGTGACCATCAGGTCCTGCAGCCAGGCGAGCCACGCAAGGCTCCACTTCAGGCTGGCTTCGGCGGCGCGCGGCTCGAGCGTGGCGCTGTTGTTCGTAGAGTTGACGTCGAGCAGCAGGACCCGCTCGGGATCCACCTGCACCGAGAGGCCTTCTTCAGGCCGCTCGTAGGTGAAGATGGCCCGGCGCTCCCGGCCGTCCCAGTGCTCGGTGGCCCGCTGCCCGCCGCGGAACGTCGTGACGACGTCGACGGGGAAGATCGCCTCGCCGAACCTCCGCGCGACCACGGTCGTGCGATATCCGTCGGATGCGGACGTCGCGTCCGGCTTCAGCCGGACCTTCGTACTCGTGAAGCTCTGCACGCCGTAGTCGAACACGTTCGAGCTGCGGTACACCTGGTCGAAAAACCAGGTCATGTCGCGTCCCGCGACTTCGTTGACCACCGCAAAGAAGTCTTCCGGCTGCGGATGGCGGAACTTCCAGCGCTCGAAGTAGGTGGACAGGCTGCGCTGCAGCACCGGCCATCCGAGCAGCCGCTCGAGCGTGTGCAGCCAGAGCGCCGTCTTGTTGTAGGTGATGAAGGTCGCCGTGCCCGGCCAGTACCGGAACGTCGGGGTCGATGGCGCGTCGGCTTCGGCGTTGTCGCGATAGCCGGGCAGCCGGTTGCCGTCGGTGGCGCGCGCGAGCGGGATGCCGTCGATCGCCCAGGGGATGAACCCGCCGAAAAACCTGAGGCCGAGGCGATTGGCCAATCCCGCCGCCTCCAGCGTCCGCGCCTCGCTGAACGTGTTGACGCCCTCGTCCATCCACGCGCGCTCGAACTCGTTGCTGCCGACGATGGCGTACCAGAACTGGTGGCCGGCTTCATGGATCGCCACGCGCTCGGGCTGCGGCACCGACGAAGGTGCGAGCCACCGCGAGCCGGCGGTGAAGAGCGTCGGATACTCCATGCCGCCGCTGCCGCTCTGAAACGCGGGGTCGACAATCGTGATGTGGTTGTACGGATACGGTCCGAACCATTGTCCGTAATAGCGCAGCGCGGCCGCCGTGCCGTCGAAGTGGCGCTGTTGCTGGCCTGCGTGCTCCCGCTGGAGCAGCAGCCGCATCTCCACCGGCGGCAGCGTCGGGTCATAGAACGTCTGCCTCTCGTCTGTAAAGTCGGGGCTGGCCGCCCACGCGAAATCGTGCACGTCGGCGGCTGAGTAGGCGTGCGTCCGCGTGGGCGCAGTGGCGGCGCCCGCGACGACGGCGTCGCTGCACAGCCGCGGCGGCTCCGGCGTCGCCGAGGGCCGGCAACCGGTCGCGCCGACGACAAAGTCGCGGGGCACCGTGATCCGCACGTTGTAGACGCCGTAATCGGCGTAGAACTCGGTGGCCGCGTGGAACTGGTGGGTATTCCAGCCGCGATCCTCGAGCACGCCAAGCTTCGGGAACCACTGCGCGATGAAGTAGTAGTCGCCGATGTAGCCGGTGCGCGCGAAGGGGCGCGGCACCCGGGCCGTCCACTCGACCTCGATGTCGAGGGCGTCGTTCGGCTGCACGGGAACCGGCAGCGCCACTGCCATCACCGTCCGATCCGCCTTGTTTCCATCGTCGGGGGCGATGAAGCGCTGTTGGGCGGTCACGTCGACGCCCCGCGCGCGGAGACGAATCACATCGACCGACCCCCACGCGTCGGTGCGCGGGGTCCTGGACGTTCCGGCCAGGCGCCGCTCGCGCAGCCAGGTGGACTCGGGGTTGCGCCAGGCATTCCAGTAGAGGTGAAACTGCAGCTCGGACGCGGGGTTGGCGCTGATGTTGCGCCACCGGATCGTCTCCCGCCCCTTGAGCGTGCGGGCGGCGTGATCCAGCGCGACGTCGATGTCGTAGCTGGCGTTGCGCGGAGAACGCGCGCCCGGCTGCGGCTGATCGAAGCGCTGGGTGCCCGCCTGCCGGGCGCTGAGGCCCATCGGACAGGCCAGCACCAGGAGCCAGACCGCCACAGTCCGCCCGAGGGCCGACGCTCCCATGGGATGCCAGCGCATGGTGCGTGCATTCTATAATCGGTTCTCTCGACTGGAGACGACATGGCAATTCGTGTGGCGCTCATCGGGCTCGGACCCATCGGCGCCGCGGTGGCGCGTCAGCTCGACGGCCGCAGCGGCTTCCGGATCGTGGGGGCCGTGGACATCGATCCGCTCAAGGCGGGCAAGGATGCCGGTGATGTACTCCAGGTCGGAAGGCGGCTGCGCGTGCGCGTCACCGAGCACATCGGAGGGACGCTGAAGGCCGCCAGGGCAGACGTGGCGGTGCTGTGCACCAGCTCGGCGCTCAAGACCGCGCTGCCGCAGTTCGAAGAGGTGCTGAAGCAGCGCGTGCCGATTGTGACCACGACGGAGCAGGCGGCGTACCCGACGCCGCGGACCCGCCGTTTCGCGAAGCGGCTGGACGAGGCGGCGCGCCGGGCGAAGGTGGCCGTGCTGGGCACCGGTGTCAATCCCGGGTTCGTGATGGACACGCTCCCGATTGCGCTGACCGCGGCCTGCGAGCGCGTCGACCGCATCGAAGTGCACCGCGTGCAGGACGCGCGCCTGCGCCGGCTGCCGTTTCAACAGAAGATCGGCGCCGGCCTCACGCGGGACCAGTTCGAGCACGGCCTCGAGCGGGGCTCGCTGCGGCACGTCGGCTTCACCGAATCGATCCGGATGATTGCCGACGCGGTGGGCTGGACGCTCGAGCGGGTGACCGACGAGGTCATACCGAAGATCGCCACGCAGCCCGTCGAGAGCGAGCTGCTGGCCGTCGATCCGGGGTACGTGTGCGGGCTGATTCAGGACGGCACCGGCTACGTCGCCGGGGTGCCGCGCATCAGGCTCCACCTCGAAGCCTACCTCGGCGCGCCCGAGTCGTACGACTCGGTGCTCATCGAAGGGTCGCCGCAGATCCACTCGATGATCGCCGGCGGCGTGCACGGCGACATCGCGACCGCTGCCATGGTGGTGAACTCGATTCCCGTCGTGCTCGCCGCGCCGCCCGGCTTGCGCACGATGCGCGACCTGCGGCTGCCCTCGTTCTATTCGGGGCGACGATAAGCCGGCTGCCTCGCGGCCGTGTCAGCCCGTTGCTGTTCCAGCCTGAGCTGTGCCGCTCGCGCGCAATCCTGCATGACCCTGAAATACCGCTGCACCCAGTCGGCCCCGATGTCGTACGGGTGCGGACCGTTGCCGCGCCCGGCGATCATGCGGTTCTTGCTGACCGCATTGTCGAACTCCGAATGGTTCGAGAGGATGACGGTGGCACCGGTGGCAGCGGCCTGCGCGGCCATGTGCCGCTGCGAGTCGATATAGGTCTGAAAGTTCCGGATGCCCGGGTCTGGTGTGTTGTTCGTGAAGTTGAATGCCGTGCCGCCCGAATAGGCCACATTGACCCGGCGGCCCCTGTCCCGCACGGCAAACGTCAGCGACAGCGTGCCCGGCGTGTGGCCCGGGGTTTCCCAGAGGGTCACCGTCGTGTCGCCGAGCGTGACGTTCATCCCGTCGGTCCCGACGATGTCGCGCTTTGGCGCCATGGTCTTGTACCGGTTCGGGTACGTTTCGACCAGCCGCCAGTCGGGCGCGCCCATGACGATGCGGGCGCCGAAGCGGGCCTGCAGCATCTCAGCGCCGCCGATATGGTCGGCGTGGGCGTGGGAGATGACGACGTACTTGATGTCCCGCGGATTGAGGCCCAGCCGCTTCATCCCGCCGAGGATCAACTCCTCTGAATTGTAGGGATAGATCGTATCGAGCAGGATGATGCCGGCGCTCGTCGTCAGCGCCCAGGACGAGTGCACCTTGCCGCCGACGAAGTAGAGGTTGTCGAAGACCTTCGCCGGATCCGCGTACCAGGTGTCGCGCGCCGGCGCGCTGGCCGGGTTGGTGACGTATGCCGGCACGGCGTCGGTGGTATTGTCGCCACCGCTCTGCGGCAGCAGGCAGATGCGGGCCAGGGTGCCGAGGAACTCGAATCCCGCCGCATCCTTGGCCGACTGGAGCGAGGCCAGGATTTCCGCGTCGAAGTGTCTCGCGGCCGGCCGCTCTTGCGCGGCCGCGCTGATGCCGGCGAGTCCGGCAACCATGGACACCGCCGCCCCGATTCCGAGCAGCCGCGATTTCATCGGGTGAGTGTACCCGCCAGGCCTGAGACTGTCACTCCGGGCGATCGCCGTCCTCCGGCCAGGGAGCGGCTTCAGGCGGCGCCGATCGCCTGGGCGCCTTCGGGCGGTTCGAGTCCGTAGCGCACGCGCTTCAGATAGAGGCCTTTGCGCGACACGCCGAGCAGGGCGGCCGTCTCCTCCATGCGTCCGCCGGTCGTGCGGATCGCATGCTGGATCATCGCGCGCTCGAGGTGCTGGACGGCTGCGGGCAGCGGCTGATCGATGCGGACGACCAGCTCGGTCGGGTCGAGCACGCGCTCGGACGCGGGGACGGTTCGGCGCGACGCGGCGATGTCGGCTGACAGATGTTCGGGCATCAGGACGGCGTTGGTTTCGGCCAGCGCCGCCATGCGCCGCATTTCGTTGGCGAGCTGCCGCACGTTGCCCGGCCACCGGTAGAGCACCAGATATTCCATCGTCTCTTCGGCGAGGCGGAGCTGTCCCTTGGCGTATTCGTGCGCGTGTTTCTGCAGGTAGTGGTGGGCGAGCGGCGGGATTTCGACGCGGCGCTCGCGGAGCGGCGGCACGTGCAGGTGGACGATGTTGAGGCGGTAGAAGAGGTCCTCGCGGAGCCGTCCCTGCGCGACGAGGGCGTCGAGGTCGGCGTTGGTGGCGACGATGACGCGGACGTCGGCGCGCACCGGCTGCACGTCGCCGATTGGATGGACCTCGTTGGATTCGAGGAAGCGCAGCAGCTTCGGCTGCACCTCGAGCGTGGTTTCGCCGATCTCGTCGAGGAAGAGCGTGCCGCCGGTGGCGGCGCGAATGACGCCGGGGAAGTGCTCGGTGGCGCCGGTGAACGACCCTTTGCGGTGGCCGAAGAGCTGCGAATCGAGCATGTCCTTCGGCACGCTGCTGCAGTTGAACGGCAAAAACGTGGCGGCCGCGCGGTTCGAATAGCCGTGGATGGTGCGCGCCAGCACTTCCTTGCCGGTGCCGGTTTCGCCGGTGATGAGGACCGGGACCGTGGTGGGCGCGATGCGGCGCGCGGTGGCGAGGAGCGCCTGCATCTCCTCGGCGAGGAAAAGGGCGCCGGCCTGTTCTTCGATGGGCGGGGCGGGCCAGAGGGCGGCGCGGTTGCGTTCCTCCTCGCGGGCCTGCTCGAGCGCGAGGGCGTGGCGGCCCATGCGCAGCACGTCGGCCAGGAGGATGGCCTTGGCGGGATCGCCGGGGATCGTGCAGACGAGCGTGAGGTGCTTCTTGCGATCGACGCCGAGCGGCAGGACGACGGTCGTGTCGGAGGCGTTGGGCGCGGCGGCGTTCTCACGTGTTTCGACAAGCTTCGCGTCGGGCGAGCAGGCGAGGGCGTCGATGGCGAACTGCATTTCTTCGCCGAGCAGGCGCGGGCGATGGGCGAGGTCGGTGAAGGCGGCGAGCGAATCGGCGACGCATTCGGCGGTGCCGGCGCCGTGCGGCGTCGGCGGGGGCGTCGTGTCGGGCTGGGAGTCTGATGGGTTGTCGTCCATTTCCAGGCGAACGGACACGATGCCCTGACCGGCCCATAGTCGAAGTGCCCGATCCCGAAGCTGCTGCTCCAACGGCGTTGCAAGGCCATGCAGTACAAGCGCCGATGCGTAGTAGTACTGTGCCTGAAGTTCCCTGATGCTTGTGACATGGAGTTCGTCGGCGCGGACGAGACACAGCGACGCATTATTGAACTCTTGGGATCGTGCCCCTGCGTGGGCAGCAGTCAAGTAAATGGATCCCTTGAGCGGCACGTCGCTCCCTTGCAAGTAACTTGCGGCTGCTGCATCCAGTGATCGGACGGCTTCGGCAAACTGTCCCTGTCTTATCAAGAGTTGTGCCGTTGTTATTGCTGCCCATCGCACCTGGTAAAACGAAGCAACCCGGTCGGTCTGCCCAATACCCTGTGAAACAAACCGAAGCGTGTTCTCACAATCCTCGAGTTCACCGAGAGCTAAGTGCACCCTTGCGAGACCGACAGCTACGCCCACCCTAGTGAACAGGGATGTCTTCTTGTCATTCAGCAGCAGGGAGAACGTTCTCTTTGCCCTATCGAATTCACCCGCTAGTAGTTGTATGTGGCCAATATTGCTGTCGGCGTTCACTTCGGTTTGGACGTATCCGATCCGGCCTGCGACGAGTTTCGCCGATCGAAGAAGTTGGGCTGCGTTGCTGAACTCGCAGCGCAATATCGATATACATCCACGATTCAGAAGCAGCAAAGACGCCAACCAGGCATTTGACGAAGCCTGCAGCAACGATTCGGCGATACTGCAGTGCCGCTGTGCCTCATCCAAGCGTCCTGTCTGGCCTTCCAGTACGGATACACATATGTGGAGGTAAGCGGTGGCGGCAGGAACACCTGCTCGATTCACGGTTCGCCTCGCGTCGTTCAGGGCCGTCAGGACGTTACTGATAGGGCCGCTTTCAATTAGGAGTCTCAGCAGATGCAGGTATGCCCAGGCAGTCAGTTCTACTTCCCTCGACTCCTGTGCAAGGTAGACCGCAGACTGGGCGTGGCGGATCGCGGAAGCCAAATCTCCACGGCGCCAGTTAACAGTTGCGATTGCTGACTCAGCTTGAGATCTTACAGAAGGCGCTGATGGTGGATGGCAGTCTAGCTCCGCCAAGCGCGCCGCCTCTTCGAGCTCACTCGTTAGCGTTAAGGCAGTCGCCACAATCACACGATGTCGCGGCTCGAGGCCTCTCCGCTCCTCTTCTGTGCAGGCCGAAACGTGAAGTAGCTGCCGAAAGTCACCCTGTCTGAATAGTCTCGCTGCTGCTTCGTAACTGGCGCCCATCGCACCTCTCCGAGAACGTTACGAGATGGCCCGTCAGGCCTTCTGGTTTGGGAATGACACCACGTTTGAGGAAGTGTTTGCGACGAGGGATGAGATCCGACTGGCGAGGGCAGAGCCAACGTGCTCGAACGTGTAGCGATGGCCTTCGTTAAAGGCATCCTTCTTGGCGGAGTATGCCGTTAGCACTCCCATCAAGCTGTCGCCTTGGACGAGCGGCGTGCTGAGGGTACTGCGCAATGGAGGTGCAAAGAACCCGGCAATTTGTGCTAAGTCCAGTGATGCATCTGAGTTAACTGACGCGCGACGATTCGCCGCGGTCCAGCCAGTGATTCTCTCGCCCAGCTTAATGGATAGGTTGTCCAAGAGGTGCTGGTTGTCTCCGTAAGCACTCACGCAGGTCAATATGTCTGCCGTGCTGTTATAAACAAATACCGCATAAATGGTCGCCGGAGTGAGTTGTCGCAGGTAATGACCGGCACTCTGCAGTGCCGTCGCGGTCGAAGTCGCTCTCGCGATGTCCCTTGAACAGGTGTCCAGGAGCGTAGTTTCGGATGCATTCGCACGAATGTGCCGCAACGGTGCGGCCGTGTCGTCAATGGACGTTGTGAGTCCAGCCGCATCGATGATGCTGCGAGCGTCCTGGCCAGCCTGAATGGCGACGGGCGCGATCTCTTCGTACGCGTTGATGAACGTATCAACCACGAAGGGGTCGTACATCGTACCTCGGCTCTGACGAATTATCGCGAACGCCTCATCGGTGCCCAGACGTGGACGATACGGTCGGTCGGATGTGAGGGCGTCAAAACAATCGACCACCGAGAGAATCCGTGCGCCTAGCGGAATATCGGTTCCGGATATTCCTGTGGGATACCCCGTCCCGTCCCAGCATTCGTGATGGTGACGAACGATCGGGACGACGGGGTAGGGAAATCTGACAGAGGAGAGGAGATCGGCGCCAATGTCGGCATGGCGCTTCATCTTCTCGAACTCGGCAGCGCTAAGCTTCCCTGGTTTGTTCAGGATGTGTTCAGGGATGGCGAGTTTGCCCATGTCGTGGAGTAAAGCGGCGGTCGTAATGGCCTGCAGTTGCCGTTCCTCCGTAACACCGAGACGTTTCGCGAGTTCGACTGCAAACACCTGAACCCGTCGGATGTGGCCGTGAGTGATCTGGTCTTTGGCATCTACAGCCATAGCCAGGGCCTCGATTGTGGACATGTAGAGGTCATTGAGCTGGACCACGTGCCGGTTAGCATCCTCGACCCGACCCAATGTCGACCGAAAGGTGTAGTACGAAATCAGGAGCAGCGGGATGATGATACTTAGGACCGTAACGTCTATCTGATCCGTGTAAGCAACAATCAGCATTGCGAGCGAGCCGCCGACAAAATAATTGATGCTCGTACCGGGGAAATTGTTCGCCCAGAGTCGCACAACGCGTTCTCGGCGTTCGACCGCTAATGCACCTGCAACGAGACCGGTGTTGATGATGAAATACAAGAAAATGAACGCGAATACCGGAGTGATTAGTTGAGAAATGTCGTGACGGCCGATCTGTCCCGGGTGGGCGCCCGACAAATAGAAGAACGCCTCGCTTGCTAACCGAATTGCAATAGCGGGTGCGGTTCCGTTGAAGAGCACCTTCAGGGGCGATCTTCTCATTCGGTCTAGCCAGAAGGAGATGACTAGGGCGTCTAGAACGACGATGATGGTCCCAGCTGCGGGACCAAAGAGTAATACCGCGGTGAAGATGAAAGTTTCCGATACGGAAAGCCGGGCCTGTAGCCCAGGGACTCTTACCGTGAACGAACCGGTGAACAGAGTCAGGGCCGCCAAGACAAGCCACTCAAGTCCCGGCGGGTCTAGTGACACTTGCCACAGGGATTGCGCGACTACGAAGAGGCCGGTCGCAATTACGACCGTTAGATATTGATGTCGGCGGCGTTCACTCGCCTTGGGTGTAACAGACACACTCGTTTGTACCGCACCTTATCGGCTTAGTCGCCCCAAACAATTATTCTTCGCACTATTTCCCCCGAATCTGCGTTAGTCGCCCCAGACGGTGGTGTCGCCCCAGACGGTGGTGTCGCCCCAGACGGTGGTGTCGCCCCAGACGGCGGTGTCGCCCCAGACGGCGGTGTCGCCCCAGACGGTGGTGTCGCCCCAGACGGTGGTGTCGCCCCAGACGGCGGTGTCGCCCCAGACGGCGGTGTCGCCCCAGACGGTGGTGTCGCCCCAGAGTGTTATTGCGCCAAAGACAACTCCACCGCTCGAAACCGTCTCCCCCGCAATAACCGTCACCGGCGGCCCTTCGGAGTCAGCCGCACTCAGCGCCGCCACGACGTTCAAGCTGCCGGCCCCCGCACGCAGCAACCCAATCGGCATCGCCTCCGCGCTCGCCTGCAGAGTCGCCCGCACCTGGAGCGGATTGAGCGCGCGCGCGTCGAGCAGCAGCGCCGTCGCCCCCGAGACCACCGCGGCCGACATGCTCGTCCCCGACAACTGCAGCCGCTTGCCCTCGGCTGTATCGATGACGAGCTCCGGGTGCTCCCGCGCAAGCGTCGACCCCGGCGCCAGCAGCCCCACAACCTTGTTCCCCGGCGCCACCAGATCCGGCTTGATGAGGCCGTCAAACAGCGTCAGGCCACGCGAGCTGTACGTCGTGATCACGTCGTCAGACCGCTGCGCCGTCCCCTTCGTGTTGAGCGCGCCCACCGTGATCGCATAGGGCGAATTGCCCGGCACCGTGATCCCGCCGAATACCTCGGTGCCGGCCGCATCCTTACCGTGGTTGCCGGCCGACGCCACCACGACGAGGCCCGCGCGATACGCGCGCTCCACCGCCTGGCACAACGGATCGTCGGCGCACCGCTGCAGCACCGGCCCGCCGAGCGACAGGTTGATCACCTTGATGCCGTAGCGATCGCGGTTCGCAATCGCCCAGTCGATCGCGTCAATCACGTCGGCCGCATAGCCGGCGCCGTTCGCGTCGAGCACCTTCAGGTTGATGAGACGCGCGCCCGGCGCGACACCGCGCGTCGGGTCCTTCGAGTTCGCCCCGGACGCCGCGATGATCCCTGCCACGTGCGTGCCGTGTCCGTTGTCGTCGCCGGCGTTCCCGCGCACCCCGGCGCCGGCGTCCGCGCAGTCGGTCTTCCCGACCTTCTGGCCCGATCGTTTGGACGCCGCCGTGAAGTCAACGCTCACGACAATGCGGCCGCGGAGCTGCGGCAGATCCGCAATGCCCGTGTCGACGACTGCCACGCCGATGCCGTCGCCGGTCACCCCGTCCGCGCCCGGCGCCCACCCGTCGGTCCACACCTGGTCGGCGCCAATCGCCACGGTGGTCACCGCCATCTGCGGCTGCACCCGGTAGTTGCTCGACAAGGCGCCGAGCCGGCCGTCGGCCGCCAGCGCGCTCAGCGCGCCGGCCGGCACCGCAACCACCGCGCCGGTCTTCAGCCGCTTGCCGACGCGCAGGCCGTGCCGCGCCGCCAGCGTGTCGATCTGCGCCTGTGTCCCGGGGACGATGACGCAGGTCTCTTCAGTGGTGCCAGCTTGGAGCCGCTCGGTCAGGTCCTCGGAAAGGCGCGCACGCCGGCCCTGCGCCAACGCGTCGGTCCCGGAAAGCAGGAGTACCGCACACAGCAGGGCATGGAGTGTCCGGCTGCTGCCAGACACGACGAGTGACCAACGATTTCCGGGGCACGGGACCAAGCGGGACCTCCAGGGGACTCAGGTTCGGGCGGGTCTCAGGACAAAGGTGGCCGCCGACGCCGACGTTGAAAAGGGCTGGGGCTGGAACCCCAGGCCGTAGAGCGATTCGACGAGCACGCGCTGCGACCCGCCCATCGTGCGGATCGTCAGCAGACGCCCGTCGCGTATCCGGTAGTAGACCGTGCGGCGTGAGACCTTCAGGAGCTGCGCGGCCTGATCGATCGACACGCTTCGTCCGAGACGCAGTTCAGAAGCGGACGCTGATAATTCGGTATGCACTCAACTTTCCGCTTTGCACACTGGCAGGGTTGGTGCCACATCCGGGCGCGAAGGGGCGCAGCGGGGTAAGCGACCGACACTCAGTGGGTTACAGCAGGCGGATACCTGCGGCCGGCAGCGAGGGGGTGGCGCCAGTGGTCAGGGGCTTGGCCGCCCGGGCCGCCGGCTGCCCGTTGCAGCAGTGGGCAATCTGCACAGCGATGTGTTGAAATCTGCATGGATTCACCGAGCGGCCAAGAAATTGACCAGGGTGGCAGAAACCTGCGCGTAAAACGCTCCGTCATCGCGGCTGTCGCCGGCGCCGCGCTCCTGCTCGCTTTGGCGCTGCTGTTCCTGCGGCGTCCCGGTGGTCCAGCGCCACCAGTGAGTCCGGCGCGCGGCGGCCAGATTGTTGCGTCGATCCGCGCCGAGCCGCGGTCGTTCAACCGCCTCGTCGCCCGCGACCAGTCCACCGACCTCCTGACGTTCCTGACCCAGGGCCGGCTCGTACGGATCAACCGCGCCTCCTTCGATCTGGAGCCCTGGCTGGCCGAGCGGTGGGAGTCGAGCGCCGACGGACGCGTGCACACGCTGCACCTGCGGCCCGGCGTGACCTGGTCCGACGGGATGCCGTTCACCTCAGCCGACGTGCTGTTCTCGGTGCAGGCGGTCTTCGACCGGCGCGCCCAGAGCGTGCTGGCCAGCAGCCTCGCCGCCGGCGGGCAGCCGATTCGCGCCGCGGCGCCCGACGCGCAGACGGTCGTCATCACCTTTCCTGTGCCGTCCGGCCCCGGGCTGCGCCTGCTCGACCAGTTGCCAATCCTGCCGAAGCACAAGCTGCAGGGAGCGCTCGCGGCCGGGACGTTTGCCTCCGCGTGGAATGCCGCGACGCCACCGGCCGAGATCGTCGGCACGGGCCCCTTCGTCGTGCGCGAGTACCAGCCGGGACAGCGCGTCGTGCTCGACAGGAACCCGCGCTACTGGCGGCGCGCCCCCGACGGCGCCGCGCTCCCGTACCTCGATCGCATCGTCCTCGAGATCGTGCCCGAGCAGAACGCGGAGCTGCTGCGGCTGCAGTCGGGGGGCACCGACCTCTCGTCGAGCGAGCTGCGTCCGGAGGATTACGCTCCGGTCAAACAGGCGGAGGAGCAGGGACGGCTGCGGCTCGTCGAGCTCGGCGTCGGTCCGGATGCCGACGCGTTCTGGTTCTGCCTCAAGCCCGAGGTCAAGGGCAAAGACCCCCGTTTCGTGTTCGTGCAGCGGCCGGAGTTTCGGGCGGCCATCTCGCATGCGGTCGACCGCGAGGCATTCGCCCACACCGTGTTCCTGGGCGCCGCGGTGCCCGTGTGGGGTCCCGTCACGCCCGGCAACACGCAGTGGTTCTGGCCCGACGTGCCCCGTTATGCGTACGACGAGGCGCGCGCGCGCGATCTGCTCGCGGGCCTTGGCCTCGAGGATCGCGATCACAACGGGGTGGTTGAGGACGCGCGCGGTACCGAAGCACGCTTCACCGTCATCACGCAGCGGGGCATCGGCTGGTACGAGCGGGGCACCGCCGTGCTCCGCGAGAGCCTGGCGCGCGTCGGCATCGCGATCGATGTCGCGCCGCTCGAATTCGGCGCGATGATCCAGCGGATGCTCGCGTGCGACTACGACGCCATGTACTACCGGCCGGTCTTCACGGATCTCGACCCGGCCGGCAACCTCGACTTCTGGCTCACCTCCGGCTCCGCGCATGTGTGGAACCTGGAGCAGCGCGTGCCCGCCACCGAGTGGGAGCGGCGGATCGACACGCTGATGCTCGAGCAGGCGGCGACAATCGATCCCGAGCGGCGGCACGAGCAGTTCAACCTCGTGCAGCGCATCGCCGGCGAGAACCTGCCGGTGCTCTACTTCGCGGCGCCGCGGCTCTACTACGGGCACAGCGTCCGCCTGCGCGGCGTCGTCCCGTCCGTCCTGCGGCCGCCGGTGTTGTGGAACGCCGACAGTCTCAGCGTGGCGCCCGGTGAGTAGCTTCCTGGCCCGGCGCCTGTTGTTTGCGCTCGCGCTCGTGGTCGTCGTGTCGTCGTCGGCGCTGCTGCTGGCGCGGCTGGCGCCCGGAGACGTCACCGCCGAGCTCGGCCCGTTTGCCGGCGCCGCCGAGATTGCCGGCACGCGCGCGCGGTTCGATCTTGACCGCAACCCCGCGTCGCAATGGGTCGTCTGGATGGCGCGGGCCGCGCGCTTCGAGTTCGGCGACTCGTTTCTCTACAACCGGCCCGTGCGCGGGCTCGTGCTGCGCGCCGCCGCCAATACGGCGGTGCTGGCGCTCGCCGCGCTGGCGCTGGCGACGCTTGTCGGGATACCGCTCGGCATCGTGGCGGGCAGCCGGCAGGGAACGGGCGCCGCCGTGATCCGCGCGGCGTCGCTCGTCTGCCTCTCGGTGCCGCCGCTCCTCACCTCGCTCCTGCTCGTGTTCGTCGCCGCCACCACTCGCTGGTTTCCTCTCGGCGGGATGACGTCGGTGGCCGCCGTCGGCCCGAGCGGGCCGGCCTGGCTGGCCGACGTCGCCGTCCACCTGCCGCTGCCGGTGCTCGCGCTCGCGCTGCCGATTGCCGCCACGTTCGAGCGGCTGCAGGCACAGGCGATCACCGACGCGCTGCGCCAGCCGTTTGCGCTCGCCGCGGTGGCGCGGGGCCTGTCGGCCCGCGACGTCGTGCTCCGCCACGCGTGGCGCGTGTCTCTCCGTCCTCTCTGCGGCGTGTACGGGCTGGCGGTCGGCGCGCTGCTGTCGGGGTCGTTCGTCGTGGAGTTCGTGACCGCGTGGCCGGGCCTCGGGCGCCTCACCTACGAGGCGCTGCGCGCGCGCGATATCTATCTGGTGGCCGGGTGCGCGGCGATGGGCGGCGTGTTTCTCGCGCTCGGCAGCCTCGTCGGCGACCTGTTGCTCCTCGCGGCCGATCCCCGCCTGCGTGAGGCGGCCCGGGCCCGTTCCGGCGAAAGGCAGACCGCATGAGGCGCGCCGGGCAGGGGCTGCTCGCGCTCGTCGTGCTCGGCGCGGCCGCCGCGCCCTGGCTCGCGCCCAATCCGCCCGATCGGACCTTCCCGGCCGCACTCTATGCGCCGCCCACGCCTGTCAGGCTGCGGCACGCCGGCCTGCGGGCGCCGTTCATCTATCCGCAGCGCGTCGTCAGCGCGCTTGAGCGGCGATTCGAAGAGGACGCGACGCGTCCCGTGCCGCTGCAGTGGTTCCGCGACGGCCGGCTGGTCACCGTGCCCGACGCCGGCGGCGGTCCGCTGCTGCTGCTCGGCGCCGACAGCCTCGGCCGCGACACGTTCTCGCGCCTGCTGTACGGCGCGCGCACCTCGCTCGTGCTCGCCGCCGCGTCCACGCTGCTCGCGCTGCTTGTCGGAGCCCTCATCGGCGGCATCGCCGGGTATGCCGGCGGCGTCGCCGACGAAACGCTGTCGCGGCTGACGGACTTCGTGCTCGTGCTGCCGGCCATGTACGTAGCGCTCGCGCTGCGCGCCGTCATGCCGCTCGTGCTGCCGCCGGCCACCGTGTTCGCGCTGCTGACGGCCATTTTTGCGCTACTGGGGTGGCCGGTCGTCGCCCGCGGCGTGCGCGCCATCGTCGCCTCCGAGCGCGAGCGCGAATACGTCGTCGCCGGCCGGGCGCTCGGCGCCACGCCGTCGCGCCTGCTCGCGCGGTACCTCCTGCCCGCGGCCGGCGGGTACCTGGCGGTGCAGGCCACGCTGCTCCTGCCCGCATTCATCCTGGCCGAGGCCACGCTCTCGTACGTCGGCCTCGGCTTTCCGGCGACGGTGCCCACCTGGGGCACGATGCTGCAGGAGGCGGCCAACGTGTCCCTGCTCGGCGGGGCGCCGTGGGTGCTCGCTCCGGCCGCAGCGATCTTCGTCGTCGTGCTTGCGGTGAACCTGGTGGTGCAGGGAACCGGCCGGGCGCCTGTACAATTGGAGCCATGAAGCGGTTCGCCGGCATCTTCACGCCGATCGCGACGCCGTTTGCTGCCGACGACAGCCTCGACGAGGCAGGGCTGCGATCGAATGTGGCGCGGTGGATGGCGACGCCGCTCACCGGCCTCGTCGTCCTCGGCTCAAACGGCGAGGCGCCGCAGCTCGATGACGAGGAAGCCGACCGCGTCATCGCCATCGCGCGCGCCGAAATGCCTCGGAACCGTCCCATGATCGTGGGCACCGGGCGCGAGGCCACCAGAGCCACGATCGCGGCCACCCGACGCGCGGCCGCCCTTGGCGCGGACGCGGCGCTCGTCCGGACGCCGTCGTTCTTCAAGGCGCAGATGACGACCGACGTCTTCGTACGGCATTACCTCGAGGTGGCCGAGGCGTCGCCAATCCCGGTCCTGCTCTACAACGTGACGATGTACACCGGTGTCAACCTGCCGCCCGACGCGGTGGCGACGCTGGCGACTCATCCCAACATCGTCGGCATGAAGGAGTCGGGAGGCGACCTCGCGCAGATCGCGGAATACATCGCGCGGACGCCGGACGACTGGACGGTGCTGGCAGGGTCGGCCGCCACCTTCTTTCCGGCGCTCTGCGCCGGGTGCGACGGCGCCGTCCTTGCGCTCGCGCAACTGGCGCCCGAGGCGTGCGTGAAGATGCGCGCGCTCGTGCAGGCGGGCCGTGTCGACGAGGCGCGGGCGCTGCAGCGCCGGCTCGCACCGCTGGCGCGATCGATCGGCGGCCAGCACGGCGTGCCCGCGCTGAAGGCCGCGCTCACCCTGATGGGCTACGCCGGCGGTGCTCCACGCCCGCCGCTGCGGGCCGTCGGGCCGCAGGTCGTTGACATCCTCAAATCGCAGCTCGATGCGTTGGGGCTGGTCGAGCAGGTACCACAGTTGCAGCAGTGACCGCCATGCGCGTCTGGCTTGCGATTGCCGTCGTTCTCGCCGCCTCCTGCGCCACCAATCCCGTCACCGGCCGGCGCGAATTGAACTTCATGAGCGAGGCGCAGGAAATCGCCATCGCCAACGAGTCCGAGCCGCAGATCAAGGAAGAGATGGGGGTCTACAACGACCCCGAGCTGCAGCGCTACGTCAGCGAGATCGGCTGGCGGATGGCGAAGATGTCGGAGCGCCCGCAGCTGCCGTGGCGGTTCACGGTGGTCGACGTGCCGGCCGTGAACGCATTTGCGGTACCGGGAGGTGCCGTCTACGTGACGCGCGGCATCCTGCCGTTTCTCGACACCGAGGCGGAGCTGGCGGGCGTTATCGGCCACGAAATCGGCCACGTCACGGCCCGTCACTCCGCGCAGCAGTACACGCGGCAGGTGTCCGGACAGGTCGGGCTCGTCGCGCTCGGCATCTTCGTCCCTGCCGCCCGTCCGTTCGGGGATCTGTCGGGTCAGGCGCTCGGCGTGCTCTTCCTCAAATACGGGCGCGATGACGAGCTGCAGGCCGACCAGCTGGGGGCGCGCTACGAATCACGGCACGGATGGGATCCGGCGGCCATCCCTGCGTTTCTGTCGACGCTCGGACGTCTGGACGAAGCGGCGGGCGACCGCCGCGGCGTGCCGAACTGGCTGTCCACGCATCCCGAGCCGCTCGCGCGCGTGAAGGACATTCAGCCGACCGTGCAGGAGCTGAAAGCGGCCGGCGGGTCGTTTGCGACCAACCGCGAGGCGTTCCAGCAGCGCATCGACGGCATCGTCTACGGCGACAATCCGGAGCAGGGGATCGCGCGCGGCAGCACCTTTCTGCACCCGGGCCTGCGGTTCCGGATCGACTTCCCGGCCAGGTGGGAGATCGCCAACAGCCCGCAGCAGGTGGTGGCGAAAGCGCCGGGCGCCGACATCTTCATGATCCTGCAGCTCGTGGAGCAGCCACGCGGCCGGAACATCCAGGAGATCGCGCTGAACAGCATGAACCGCGCCGGGTTCCGCTCGGTCAGCGGCGAACGGACGACCATCAGCGGGCTGGATGCGTTTGTCGGCGTCTACGAGGGGCAGATCGCGGATCTCGGGGCCGGAACGGCACGCGCCGCGCACATTGCGTACGACAGCAAGGTGTTTGTCGTGGCGGGTCTGGCTCAGAACAGCGCGTTCCAGCAGGCCGACGGCGCCTTTCTCGGGAGCCTCCGCTCGTTCCGTTCGCTGTCGGCCGCCGAAGCGGAGAACATCCGGCCGAACCGCGTCGATTTCTACGTCGTGCGCGCGGGGGACACGTGGGCGTCGATTGCCGAGCGCTCCGGCGGCGTGATCACCCCTGCCACGCTGGCGGTCATGAACAACGCCCAGGCCGGCTCCACGCCCCAGGTCGGGAGCCGCATCAAGATCGTGGTGGGTGGTTAGCGGCATCGTGAAGCGTTTTCTCCCACGTGTATTCGTCATCGCCGCCGCGGCCGGGTTCGCGGTGCTGGCCTACACCTACCTCACGCTGCCGGACGTGCGCGTGCTGGCGACGACGAACCCGGCCACGACGGCCTTCATGGAGCTGCGCGCGGCCGAAGCGGCTCGCGACGGGCAGACGGTGCGCCACGTGCAGCGGTGGGTGCCGTACGCCCGGATCTCGCAACCGCTCAAGCGCGCGGTGCTCGTCGCCGAAGACGCTGCCTTCTGGGACCACGAAGGCGTCGACTACGACGAGTTGCGCAAGTCGATCCAGGTCAACTGGGAGCAGGGGAGAGCCGTCCGCGGCGCGAGCACCATCACCCAGCAGCTCGCCAAGAATCTGTACCTGTCGCCCTCGCGCAACCCGCTGCGCAAGCTGCGCGAGCTGATCATCGCGCGGCGGCTGGAGGCGGCGCTGCCGAAGGCGCGCATTTTCGAGATCTATCTGAACGTGATCGAGTGGGGCGACGGCATCTGGGGGGTCGAGGCGGCCGCCCGCACCTACTTCGGCGTGCCCGCCGCGTCGCTCAACGCCGAGCAGGCGGCGAGGCTGGCCGGCGCGATCATCAACCCGCGCCTGCTGAACCCGGCGCGTCCGACAGCCCGGCTGGCTCGGCGCGAGCGTCTCATTCTGAGCCGCATGGGCGACGTGACGCCGCCGCCGGTCGTGGTGGCCTCGGCTCCGGCGACGCCTGCAGCCGACGACGTGCTCGCGCTGCCGCCCCTCGAGGCGGCGCCGATTCCCGGCGAGGTCGCTGTGGACGGCCCTCCCTCCGAGCCGCCGCCTCCGCCGGCCGAAGTGCCGTCCGCACCGGCGCCCGATCCCGGCGCCCGATGATCCTTACTTCGTATTTCGCACGGACCCCGGAAAGACCGAAGGCACCGGCGACGCATTGACCGCCTCGGTCAGGCGCCGCGCGCCGACGAACCGCCGGATCCAGTAGTTGGCCGTATACGGTTCCACCCGCACCACGCCTTTCGAACTGGGCGCGTGCACGAAGCGGCCGTCGCCAATCACCATCCCCACGTGCGAGGCCCCGCGGCTGACCGTCTCGAAGAAGATCAGATCGCCCGGCTGCACGTCCTTGAGATCGATGCGGCTGCCCGCGTGGAACTGGTCGTGCACTTCGCGTGGCAGCGCCGTCCCGTGGCGTGAGAACACCCACTGCATGAAGCCGCTGCAGTCGAATCCCGACGACGGGTCGCTGCCGCCATTCCGGTAGGGGGCGCCGAGAAACCCGAGCGCCGTCTGAATCACGTCGGCCAGCGCGCCCGGCGCCTCCGGGGCCGCTGCTGGCGCCTCGATCGGCTGGTTGTCGGGCCTGCCTGCGCGTTCGGCGGGCGTTCCGCCCGCTCCGGGCGGGAGCGCCGCGCCTGGAAATGGACGCGGCACGCCGCTCCGGCTGGCGCAGGCGCCGGCGGCCAGGGCCAGCAGCACGAGGAGGATGCCCGTCCGCACGCTTCTCATATCGGCGTAACTCGCTGAGGAGACTAGTGTTGGGTTATCATAAACGCTGATTCGATGGAGCAGGCCCTTCTTCTGAACGCGTCCTACGAGCCGCTGAAGGTCGTTCACTGGCAGAAGGCAGTGACGCTCTGGTGCCAGGGGAAGGTGGAAGTGATCGCGGTCCACGACCGCGAAGTGCGAGCCGTCTCGTTCAGCTTCAAGCTGCCGTCGGTCATCCGCCTCCTGCGCTTTGTCAGGATCAAACGCCGCTTCGATTACGTCCCGTTTTCGCGCGCGAACATCTACGCCCGCGACAACTACACCTGCCAGTACTGCGACCAGGCGATGGGGACCGGGGAGTTGACGTTCGACCACGTGCTGCCGGTCGCCCAGGGCGGCCGCAAGGACTGGGAGAACATCGTCACCTGCTGCATCTCGTGCAATCGGAAGAAGGGCGGGCGGACACCGGGCGAGGCGGACATGAAGCTGCTCCGTACGCCGCGGCGGCCCGATTCGGCGCCAGCCGTCCGGATCACGATCGGTCTGCGCAACGCGCCCGAGACGTGGCGCGACTACCTCTACTGGAACGTCGAGCTGGACGAAACCTAGCGGCTTCCCGATCCGCGCGTGCCCACTATTACGTCCGTCCAGCCGCTCCGGGCAGTGGAGGGGGGACGCATCACGATTCTCGGATCCGGTCTTCCCATCGACAATATCTCGACGGTCCTGATAGGCGACACGGCCGCGCGCGTGGCGTTCGCCTCGGCGCAGCGGCTGGTGGTGGCGGTGCCGGACGATCTCGAAGGCGGCCGGCTGCCGATGAAGATTCCCGGCGCGCCGCTCGAGACGATGTACGTCTCGGTGGGGGCGCGCTGGGCCACGGGCCTGCATCAGGTGGACAACCCGGTATTTGATGACGAGGGCAACCTGTTTGTCACCTACAGCGGGTCGCGCGGCCAGGAGGCGCCGGTCTCGGTGTTTCGGGTCACGCGCGCCGGCGCGCGCGAACCGTTTGCCTCAGGTATCGTCAACGCCACGTCGCTGGCCTTCGGCCCCGATCGGCGCCTCTACGTGTCGAGCCGATTCGAGGGCGCCGTGTATCGCGTGAACGCGGACGGCTCGCACGCTCAGGTCGCGAGCGACCTGGGTGTGGCGTGCGGCATTGCGTTCGACGCCGAAGGGTCGATGTACGTCGGCGACCGGTCGGGCACGGTGTTTCGCATCCGCGACGGGCGGGCGGCCCCGTTTGCCACCATTCCGGCCAGCGTCGCCGCCTTCCATCTGGCGATGAGCCGGACGCAGGAACTGTTCGTCACGGGGCCCACGCTCAACGCGTACGACTATGTCTACCGCATCGATCGGCAGGGCGAGGTGCACCAGCTGCCGTCGCCGCTCGGCCGGCCGCAGGGACTCGCCTTCGATCCTGACGGCACGCTGCACGTAGTCGACGCGCTCGCGGGTGGAAGCGGCGTCTACCGGTTTGCCTCGCTCGACGGCAAGCCCGAGCTGGCGGTGTCGGGCGCCGGCCTGGTCGGGATTGCCTTCGGTCCGCGCGGCGAGATGGTCGTCACGTCGAACGAGACCGCCTATCGATTTGACTGATGCCGCTGTTTGCCAGAAAACCCATCGACGAGCTGCAGCCGCCCGGTGACGAGGCGCGCTCGCTGAAGCGGGTGCTGGGTGCTGGCGATCTCGTCATGCTGGCGATCGGCGCGGTTATCGGCGCCGGCATCTTCGGCGCCATCGGCACCGCGGCGGCCGGCCAGATCGGTCCCGGGGGCGAGGTGATTCGTTACGGCGCGGGCCCGGCGCTCGTCTTTTCGTTTCTTCTCCTGGGCGGCGCGTGCGCGCTGGCGGCGCTCTGCTACGCCGAGCTGGCCGCGATGATCCCGCAGGCGGGCAGCGCCTACGCCTACGCGTATGCCACGCTTGGCGAACTGGTCGCCTGGGTCATCGGGTGGGACCTCATCCTCGAGTACGCCGTCGGCAACGTGGCGGTGGCGATCTCGTGGGGGGACTACTTCACGACGCTGCTGCGCGGGGTCGGCGTGCATCTGCCGGCCTGGCTGACCACCGGCTATCGCACAGCGGTGCTGAGCTCCAGCGCGGACGTCCGCGCGCTGGTGGACACGGCGCCGCACGTGGCCGGCCTGCCGCTGCTCGTCAACCTGCCGGCGTTCGCCATCGTGATGCTGATCACCTGGCTGCTGCTGCGGGGGGCACGCGCGAGCGCCACCGCCAACAACGCCATGGTGGTGATCAAGCTGCTGGTGCTGGGGCTGTTCATGGCCGTCGGCGTGCTGAACATCCACCCGGCCAACTACACGCCGTTTGCGCCGAATGGATTCACCGGCATCCATCAGGGCGCGGCGATTGTCTTTTTCGCGTACATCGGGTTCGACGCCGTGTCCACGGCGGCCGAGGAGACGCGCGACCCGCAGCGCAACCTGCCGATCGGCATTCTCGGCGGCCTCGGCATCTGCACGGTCATCTACGTGATCGTCGGCGCGGTGCTCACGGGCATGGTGCCGTACGGACAGCTGGGGGTGGCCGATCCGCTCGCGCGCGCCCTCGAGCTGGCCGGCTACTCGGGCGTCGGCTGGATCGTGGCGCTCGGCGCCGTCGTGTCGATGTCGGCCGTGCTGCTCGTCTTCCAGTACGGGCAGCCGCGCATCTTCTTCGCCATGGCGCGCGACGGGCTGCTGCCCGCGTGGGCCGCCCGGGTGGATCGGCGCACGCGCGTTCCCTCCACGACGACGCTCCTGACCGGCGTGGTTGTGGCGATTGCGTCGCTCGTCGGCGACGCGGCCGAAACGTACGACCTGACCAACATCGGCACGCTGTTCGCCTTTGCGCTCGTGTGCGTCGGGGTGCTCGCCCTGCGCGTGACCGAGCCCGATCGGCCCCGGCCGTTCCGCGTGCCTGGTGTCTGGATCGTGGCGCCGCTCGGCGCCGCCGCGTGCCTGTTCGTCATGGCCGGCCTGCCGCGTCAGGCATGGGACCGGTTCGCCATCTGGCTCGTCATCGGTGCCGTCATCTACGTCTTTTACGGCTATCGCCACAGTCGATTGCGCCCCCGCCCGTAGCGCACACGCTTCGGCGTGCGCGCCGGCATCGGGTAGAATGGGGGTTTCAGACACCCACGGAATTCCTGGCAGTACGTATGGCGCACGACTGGATTGCGGTGCGCGGGGCCCGCGTTCACAACCTCAAGAACATCGACGTCGATCTGCCGCGGGACCGCCTCGTCGTGATCACGGGGCTGTCAGGCTCGGGCAAGTCGTCTCTGGCCTTTGACACGATCTACGCCGAAGGGCAGCGGCGCTACGTGGAATCGCTGTCGGCCTACGCCCGCCAGTTCCTCGAGCAGATGGAGAAGCCCGACGTCGACCTGATTGAGGGTCTCTCGCCGGCGATCTCGATCGAGCAGAAGACCACCGGCTCGAACCCGCGCTCGACGGTCGGCACGGTCACCGAGATCTACGACTACCTGCGTCTGCTGTTCGCCAATATCGGCCTGCCGCACTGCTACAGCTGCGGCCGCGCGATTGCGGCGCAGTCGCTCGAGCGCATCCTCGACCTGGCGATGCTCTACCCCCAGGACGCGCGCATCAACGTGCTCGCGCCGATCGTCCGGGGCCGCAAGGGCGAATTCAAGAAGGAGCTGCAGGCGCTGCGGCAGCGCGGGTTCACCAAGGCGCGGATCGACGGGCAGTTCCGCGCCCTCGACGATGACGTCAAGCTCGACCGCCGCCGCAACCACACGATCGAGGTCGTCGTCGACCGCCTCATCGTCAAGTCGGGGATCGAGCGGCGCCTCGCCGGATCGCTGGAGCTGGCGCTCGGCCTGGCCGACGACATCGTGGTCATCAACACCTACGAGGGCGGCGACCAGCTCTTCTCGCGCCGGCTGGCCTGCGTGCACTGCGGCATTTCGATGCCCGAGATGACGCCGCGCGCCTTCTCCTTCAACTCGCCGCACGGCGCCTGCCCCGATTGCCAGGGACTCGGCGCGACCTACGACTTCGACCCGCGCCTTGTCGTCCCGGACGAGTCGAAGTCGCTGCTCGGGGGCGCCATCGCGCCGTGGGCGCGCGGCGACCGCAAGCTGGTGCGCGAGGCCATCCTGACGCTGGCGACGATCTTCGAGATCGATCCCGACGCGCCGTTTGCGAAGCTGCCGAAGAAGCATCGCGATCTGCTGCTGCTCGGTCCCGGCGGGAGCGCGCTGCGCGCCGCGCGCGCCGCGAAGGCGGTTGCCGCGACCGCGCCGGTGGCGTCCGGCGGGGACGACGACGCCGCCGACGAACTCGAGCTCCCGCCCGCGCGGCCGGTGCGCCGGCGCCGCGACACCGACCTGGACCCGTTCGGCAGGGACTTCGAAGGCATCATCCCGAACCTGCGCCGCCGGTACGAGGAAGCGTCATGGGTGGCGCAGGAGGATCTGGAGCCCTATCGCACGCTGCGCGAGTGCCCCGCGTGCCGCGGCCGGCGGTTGAAGCCCCAGAGCCTGGCCGTCCGCGTCAAGGAACGCGGCATCGCCGACTACGTCAACCTGCCCGTCAGCCAGGCGCTCGAGGTGTTCGAGCGGTTCGAGTTGAGCGATCGGGAGGCGCTGATTGCCGGCCGCGTGCTCCGGGAGATCCGGGAGCGGCTCCGATTCCTGCACGACGTGGGCGTCGGCTACCTGACGCTCGACCGGAGCGCCGCGACGCTGTCGGGCGGCGAGGGGCAGCGCATCCGGCTGGCCACGCAGATCGGCTCCAACCTCTCGGGCGTGCTCTACGTGCTCGACGAGCCGTCCATAGGCCTGCACCAGCGCGACAACCGCAAGCTGCTCGCGACGCTGGCGCGGCTGCGCGATCTCGGCAACACCGTCATCGTGGTCGAGCACGATGAAGAGACCATCCGTACCGCCGATTACGTGATCGATCTCGGCCCTGGCGCCGGCGAGCACGGCGGCCGCATCATCTTTCAGGGCTCAGCGGCGGAACTGCTGGCCGACGGCCACGGGTCGCTCACCGGCGCCTACCTGCGGGGCGAGCGCTCGATCCCCACGCCGGGGGCGCGCCGGCCCGCGCTCAAGGGCGAGCTGGTCATCCGCGGCGCCCGCGCCAACAACCTGAAGAACATCGACGTCGCCATTCCGCTCGGCACGCTGACGGCGGTCACCGGCGTGAGCGGATCGGGCAAGTCGACGCTGGTGAACGACATTCTGTACCGCTCGCTCGCGCGGACGATCTACAAGGCGTCGGCCGACCCCGGGCCGCACGACCGTATCGACGGCGCCGGGCTGGTCGACAAAGTCATCGAGATCGACCAGTCGCCGATCGGCCGGACGCCACGGTCGAACCCGGCCACCTACACCGGCATGTTCACGTTCATCCGCGAGCTGTTCGCGATGATGCCGGAGGCGAAGGCGCGCGGCTTCAGGCCCGGGCGCTTTTCCTTCAACGTCAAGGGCGGCCGGTGCGAGAGCTGCCAGGGCGACGGCGTGATCGCGATCGAGATGCACTTTCTTCCCGACGTCTACGTCACCTGCGAGCAGTGCAAGGGGCGCCGGTACAACCGCGAGACCCTCGACGTGCACTACCGCGGCAAGTCGATTGCCGAAGTGCTGGACCTCACGGTCGATCAGGCGCTGCCGCTGCTCGAGAACATCCCGCCGATCGCCAACAAACTCCGCACGCTCCAGGACGTCGGGCTCGGCTACATCGAGCTCGGACAATCGGCGACCACGCTGAGCGGAGGAGAGGCGCAGCGCGTCAAGCTGGCGCGCGAGCTGTCGCGCCGCAGCACCGGACGCACGCTCTACATCCTCGACGAGCCCACGACCGGGCTCCACTTCGAGGACACCCGCAAGCTGCTCGATGTTCTCAACAAGCTCGTCGAGCAGGGCAATACGGTGGTTGTCATCGAGCACAACCTGGACGTGATCCGGTCGGCTGATTACCTGATCGACCTCGGCCCCGACGGCGGTGACGCGGGTGGCCGCGTGGTGGCGACCGGCACGCCCGAGGAGGTGGCCGGCCACGCCGGCTCGGCGACCGGGGCGTTTCTCACCAGCCTCCTGCAGGGTCGCTGAACCTTGAGGTCCGGCCTCTATGTGGTAAATTTGCCACAACATTCGACGAAAGTGCTGTAGCGCGGATGCAACAGACGAGATGGCGGATCTGATGGCTCGGCCTCGTACACGCTGCAACAGTTTCACTGGAAAGCAGTTACATGGTTCGACGGCGATTGCACAGCTCGGCACTATGCTTGCTTCATACTGACGGACCAGACTAACCACCAGGGAGCCTGATGCACGCACAACGGACGCTTCGCCGATCGATCACGTGTGCAGGGATCGGCCTTCATTCAGGCAACAAAGTCACCCTTTCTCTCAAGCCGGCTGCCGCTGATGCGGGCATTCGATTCCGCCGCTCCGATCTCGGCGACGTGGAGGTGCCCGCCGCGGTCAGCCACGTCGGCGGCATCAATCACGCCACCGGCCTGACTCGCGACACGGTCCGCGTCGACACGGTCGAGCACCTGCTGGCCGCGTTTGTCAGCCTCGGCGTCGACAACGCGATTGTCGAATTGAACTCGCCGGAAGTGCCGATCATGGACGGGAGCGCGGCGCCGTTCGTCTATCTGATCCAGGAGGCGGGGCTGAAGACGCTGTCGGCGGCGCGCCGCTATCTGAAGGTGCTCCGGCCGATCTCGCTCGCGCGCGGCGACAAGCGCATCGCGCTCTACCCGTCGGATCACTTCAAGATTACCTACAGCATCGCGTTCGATCATCCGCTGCTGCGGCACCAGTCACGGACGATCCGCCTGACGTCGGAATCCTTCATCGAGGAGATCGCGCCGGCGCGCACGTTCGGCTTCCTCGAGGAGGTCGAGATGATGCGGCAGCAGGGGCTGGCGCTCGGCGGCTCGCTCGAGAACGCGGTGGTCATCGGCGATACCGGCGTGCTCAACAACGCGCTGCGGTTCGATGACGAGTTCGTGCGGCACAAGATTCTCGACGTGATTGGCGACATGGCGCTCGTCGGCCATCCGATCATCGGCCATCTCGTCGCGCACCGCGGCGGCCACGCGCTCCACACCGACTTCGCGGCGCGCGTGCTGGAGGATACCGACGCCTGGACGCTGGTCGAGGCGCCGGTACAGCCCGCCGACGCGGCCCCGGCGCTGCCGGCCAGGCGCGTCGCGCGGACCGCGAATTAGCGGCTATTTCTCGTCAAAGCTCCGGATCGCCGACGGTTCGTCGGCGTGCACGTCGAGCACCTCCTCCGCTCCCGTCATCGTCAGCATCGACTCGACCCGCTTCTGCACGCCCGCGAGCTTGAGCACGCCGCCCGCGGCGGCGGCCTGCCTGGAGAGATCCATGAGGCAGCCGATCGTGGCGCTGTCGACGTAGGTCACGCTGGAGAGGTCGAGCAGCACGCGCCGCTCGCCGGCGCCGATCAGCGTCGAGACGGTGCCGGCGAATTCCTGGAGCAGGGGGTAGAGGAGCCGCGTCTCGTTGACGCGAATGATGGAGACGCCCTGGGAGTGATCGGTCGTCAGATTCATGCCCGCATGATCGGCATCGCGGGCGTGACGCGCGCGCATGCGCGACGAGCCATCGATGCGCGCATGATAACATGCGGACGCTCGTGAACCAATCGTTTACGCACACCGACAGCGGGCTCGTGTGCGACGGCGTGAGTATCGAATCGATCGTCGGTCGCGTCGATACGCCCGTGTACATCTACAGCGCGCGCGCGATCCGCGACGCGTACCGCGCCATCGACGCGGCGTTTGTCTCCCATCCCCACGCGATCCATTACGCGCTGAAGGCGAATTCGACGCTCGCGATCGTGCGGCTGCTGCGGTCGCTCGGCAGCAGGGTGGATGCCAATTCGGGCGGGGAGATCGACGTGGCGCTGCGCGCCGGGCACGCGCCCGCCGAGATCGTCTTCACCGGCGTCGGCAAGACGCGCGCCGAGCTCGAGCGCGCCATCGCGCTGGGCGTCGGGGCCATCAACGCGGAGTCGGCCGGCGAGCTCGACCGCATTGCGGCGCTGGCGTCGGCGCAGGGGCGCGAGGCACGCGTCGCGCTGCGGGTCAACCCGGACATCGACGCGGGCAGCCATCCCAACATCTCGACCGGGCTCCGGATCAACAAGTTCGGCGTGCCGCTCCAGGACGCGCGCGCCATCTACCGCGCGCGGCGCGGCCGGCCGGGCCTGCGCGCGGTCGGCGTCCACGTGCACATCGGATCGCAGATCACGACTGTCGATCCGCTGCGCCGGGCGGCGCGCATCGTCGCCACCCTCGCGCTGGAGCTGCGCGACGACGGCATCGCGCTGGAGCATGTGGACGTCGGTGGCGGTCTCGGCATCGCCTATGACGGACAGCCGATCATCGGTCCCGCGGAGTATGCCGGCGCCGTCATTCCCGAAATTCAGCGGGCCGGCGTGCCGCTGCTGCTCGAGCCGGGCCGGGCGGTGGTCGGTCGCGCCGGGGCGCTGGTGGCGCGCGTGGTGGATACCAAGCAGTATCCCGACGGCCGGCGGTTCGCGGTGCTTGACGCGGGCATGGGGGAGCTGCTCCGGCCCGCGCTCTACGGCTCGTATCACGAGATTGTCCCCATCCGGCCCCGCTTGCTGCCGGCCTCCGCGTGGGACGTCGTCGGTCCCATCTGCGAGAGCAGCGACGTATTCGCGCGGGAGCGTCTGCTGCCGCCGCTCGAGGTCGACGATCTCGTGGCCATTCTGGACGCCGGGGCCTACGGCGCGGTGATGGCGTCCAACTACAACCGGCACCTCCTGCCGCCCGAGGTCCTCGTCGAGGACGGGCGGTTTACGGTCATCCGCCGCCGCCAGACGATGGACGACGTGCTCGCGCTCGAGTCGTGAAGGGCCTGCTCATCGCCTTCGAGGGGCTCGACCAGAGCGGCAAGCAGACGCAGGCCGAGCTGCTGCGCGACCGGCTCGCCGGCGCCGGCCGGGCGGTGCGGCTGCTGTCGTTTCCCGACTACGACACGGCCATTGGCGCTGAGATCCGGCGCGCGCTGGCCGGCGAGCGGCACTACGGCGCCGACGTGATGCAGCTTCTCTATATCGCCAACCGGTACGAGTGGAAGCCGCAGATGCTCCAGGCGCGCGACGCCGGCACGATTCTCGTCTGCGATCGGTATCTGGCGTCGAGCGTCGCCTACGGCGAGGCGCAGGGCCTCGACGCTGCGTGGCTGTTGCGCGTGCAGCAACATCTCCCACAGCCGGACCTCACCATCCTGCTCGACATCCCGCCCGACGCCTCGGCGCGCCGCAAGCAGAGCGGCCGCGACAAGTACGAGCGGGACCTGGAACTCCTCGCGCGCGTCCGCGACAGCTACCTGCGTCAGGCCGCAGGCGGGTGGGTGCGGATCGACGCGGACCGGGACCGCGACCTCGTGGCCGCCGACGTCTATGCGGCGGTTGCCGCGATCTGGCTATAGCGTCTTCGTGCGTCTCGTAGCCGGCGGGGCCGCGCGTGCCACGGTCAGCGCCCTGACTTCCCGCGCGCCGGCGCCGATGAGCGTCGAGGCGCACGCGTCGAGCGTCGCACCGGTCGTCCGCACGTCATCCACCAGCACGACGACTGCGTCCACGAGGCGGCGGTCGCGTTGTCCCCAGCGGAGCAGTGGCGAGATCCGGAACGCGCCGGTGACGTTCCGCCGCCGGGCCGCGGCGTGCAGGCCGGCCTGCGGCGCCGTGGCGCGGACGCGCCACAGCGCATGCGCGACCGGCAGTCCCAGGTGACGGGCCAGCTCGCCGGCCTGGTTGAACCCACGGTGCATCCGCCGCCACGCATGGAGCGGTACGGGCACGACGCAGTCGGCGTCCCGCAGCAGGTCGGCGCCGGCCTCCCGCAGCATCGCGCCCAGCGGATCGGCGAGGCCGCGCCGGCCGGCGTACTTGAACGCGTGCAGAATGTCGCGCAGGCTGCCGTCATATTCGCCGGCGGCCCGCGCGGCGCTCACCGCGGCAAACGGCGGATGACGCCGGCAGCGCGGGCACCGCGCGAGCGCCACGCTCGCCACCCGCCACGAGGGCAGCGGGTCGCCGCAAGTCCGGCAGAAGGGCGCCGCGACGCGCTGCACCCGCTCCCAGCACAGGGGGCAGACGGGGCCGTCGAGCGGGGTGTCCAGTGTGGCGTCGCACGCCGCGCAGCTCGGCGCGAGCGTGACGGCCAGCAGCGCGTTCAGGCTGGTTCGGTAAGTTCGCGCCGCTCGGCGTTGCCCCAGAGCCGCTCCAGGCCGTAGAACGCCCGGCACTCGCGGCTGAAGACGTGCACCACGAAGTCGAAGTAGTCGAGCAGGATCCATTCCGACTTCTCGATTCCCTCCGCCAGCGCCGGACGCTCGCCGAACTCCTTCTTGAGCGCCTCCCGCACCGCGTCGGCGATCGCCTGAATCTGCCGCGCGTTCGCGCCGGTGCAGATGAGGAAGTAGTCGGTGAAGCCGCTGGCCTTGCGCAAGTCGAGCACGACGACCTCGACCGCCTTCTTGTCCTGCGCCGCGCTGATGGCCGCAGCCACCCGCGCGGGCAGCCGGGCTCCCCTGGTCCCGACGCGTTTGCTCGCGCCGGCAGTCTTACGCGCCGGAGTTGTCCTGGATGCTGGCATGCAAGTCGGTGTCCACGTGATACAGGCGGTGAACGGCGATGTGGTCGGCAACCGCGGGAGGGACGAGGCCGGCAATCGCCTGCCCTGCCGCAAGCCGCTCCCGGACCGCGGTCGATGAGACGTCGCGAGTGTGGGCTTCCACGAGAAAAATGCCCGTCGGACCGCCTTCGTCGAGGGGACCGCCGGTCGCGCGCGTGCGGCCGCCAAGCGCCGGCGTCCGCGCGAGCGCCCGTTCGATCGACGCGCCCGGACGGGCGACCACGACGAAGTGGGCGAGGTCGAGCACGGCCGGAAACGCGTGCCAGGTGGCAATTTCTGCAAACGCGTCGGTGCCCAGGATGAAGAACATCTGCCACGGGCGCCATCCCTCGCCGTGCAGCGTCCGCAGGGTGTCCGCGGTGTAGGAGTTCCCGGTGCGCCGCAACTCGAGGTCCGACGCCCGGTAGCCCTGCCAGCCGGTGAGGGCCAGCGCCACCATCGCGAAGCGGTGAAACGCGCTGGCGCGAGGCTCGATGGGACGATGCGGCGGATCGTGCGCGGGGATGAAGAGCACGTCGGTCAACCCCAGCGCGGCGCGCGCGGCGCCGGCCGCATCGAGGTGGCCGACGTGAATGGGGTCGAACGTTCCGCCGAGCACGCCGAGACGCCGCGCCCCTCGACTATCGCTCGGGGCGCCCTGAGCCGCGTCGAAGGGCGTCATGCGTGGTGCGGTGCCAGCGCCTCAGGGCTCTCCGGCGCCGGGGGCGCCGCGTCACGGGCGGCCACGATCCGGCGCCACACCGCCTCGAGCAGTTCGTCAACGCCGTCGCCGGTCACGCCGGACATGTGCACGATCGGCAGGCCGCGCCGGCGCACGTGCGCGTCGAGTCGCTCGAGCGCCGACGGGTCGTCGAGCGCGTCGATCTTGTTAGCCGCGACGATCTGCGGCTTGGCCGCCACCTGCGGATCGAACAGCCGCAGCTCCTCGACAATCACGTCGAAATCGTTCACCGGATCGCGTCCGGACGCGCCCGAGACGTCCACCAGGTGGACGAGCACCTTGGTGCGTTCGATGTGACGGAGGAACCGGTCGCCGAGCCCCTGGCCGGCGTGCGCACCGGCGATCAGCCCGGGCACGTCGGCCACGACGAAGCTGCGGTCGCCGCTCATCGTGACGACCCCCAGGTTCGGCGTGAGCGTCGTGAAGGGATAGTCGGCAATCTTGGGACGCGCGGCGGAAATGCGCGCGATGAGCGTCGACTTGCCGGCGTTCGGGAAGCCGACCAGTCCCACGTCGGCGAGCAGTTTCAGCTGCAGGCGGAGGAACCGCTCCTCGCCGGCTTCGCCGGGCTCGCTGCGCCGGGGCGCGCGGTTGGTGGACGAGACGAACCGGGCGTTGCCGCGCCCGCCGTGGCCGCCCTTCGCGATGCGCACGCGCTGTCCTTCGACGGCGAGGTCCGCGACGAGCTGCAGCCCCTCGCTCTTTTCGTACACGAGCGTCCCGACCGGCACCTCGATGTCGATATCGGCCGAGGTCTGGCCGGTCCGGTTGGAGCCTTGCCCGTGGTCACCGTGACGCGCCTTGAATATGGGGTGGTACCGGAAATCGACGAGGGTGTTCTTGCTCGATGACGCGACGATGAAGATGGAACCGCCGCCGCCGCCGTCGCCGCCGTCGGGCCCGCCGCGCGGCACGAATTTCTCGCGGCGGAAGCTGACGCATCCACGACCGCCGTCGCCGGCCGTCACATGGATGTCCACCTCATCGACGAACATCGAAATCAGTATACGGGGAAGACGAGAAAGTCTTTAGTCTTTCCAAACGGTCTACTTGACGCACGGTAGCTATTTCGATATAGTTGCCTGGTGGTCATCGTTTCTCGCTCTTTGTGGCCTGTTTCCGAGCTTTTTGCCCTTTCGCGTTCAATTCCGCTAACACCCGTTTCAGTTCCTTTCGGAC
>JACQZV010000099.1 GCA_016213695.1 Acidobacteriota bacterium
CCAAGCACCCGAGCACCCGAGCACCCTGTGCAATGGCTCGCCGGTTCACTCCACCCTTCGCAGGATGAAGCACTTCAGATAGTAGGTCTCCGGCACGCCCACGAGCACCGGATGATCCCGGCCCTGCATGCGTTTCTCGACGATGGCCACGGGCGTGCGGCTGTCGATCGACGCTTCATGCAGCATTGCGGCGAACATCGTCTCGTCGACGTTGGACGAGCAGCTGCACGTCACGAGGTGTCCGCCCGGCGCGAGCAGCCGCATCGCGCGCAGGTTGATCTCCTTGTAGCCGGCCAGCGCGTTGGGGATCGCCGCCTTGTTCTTCGCGAACGCCGGCGGGTCGAGCACGATCGTGTCGTAGCGCGCGCCGGCGCGCTCGAGGCGCCGCAGCTCGTCAAACGCGTTGGCCTCCCGCGCCTCGATATGCGGCGCGTGGTTGCGCGCCGCGTTGGCACGAATCCGCGCGACCGCGTCGGCTGAGCTGTCGATCGCTTCGACACTCGGGCACTGCCGCGCGAGCCACAGCGAAAACCCGCCGTTGTAGCTGAAGCAGTCGAGCAGCCGGCCGCGGCCGTACCGCGCGGCCGCCTCGCGGTTCTCGCGCTGGTCGAGAAACAGCCCGGTCTTCTGGCCCTTGCGCAGGTCCACGACGTACTCGACCGGCCCCTCCCGCACGACGACCGAGTCGGGGATCTCGCCGGACAGCACCTGCACGGTCTGTTCGAGCCCTTCCAGCGCGCGAACCTTGGGGTCGTTGCGCGCCAGGATCCCGGCGGGCGTCACCAGCTCCACCAGCATGGCGGTGATCGACGGCAGCAGGCGATCCATCCCCTGGGAGAGCGCCTGCACGACCAGATAGTCGCCGTACCGGTCCACGACCAGCGACGGCAGCAGGTCGGCCTCGGCGTGCACGAGCCGGAACGCGGTGGCGTCGAGACCGAGCGCCCGGCGGACCTCCAGCGCGTGCTGCAGCCGCGTCCGAATGAGCGCCTCGTCGGCCACCGCGTCGCCCCGCGTCAGCATCCGGATGGGGATCTGCGACCGGTCGCTGAAGAGCGCCGAACCGAGCGTGCGCCGGCGCGGTCCGATCACCTGGACGATGTCGCCGGCGCCGGCCTGCACGTCGACGACGTCCGCGCGATACACCCACGGATGCCCGCGGCGGATGCGCTCCTCGCCGCGCGGCGAGATCGTGACGGTGGCGGACATCACCTGCATAGTACAATTTCCCTTCCATGACCAACCTCGCGATTTCTCCGATGCAGCGCACACTCGCCGACGTCGATCCGGACATCGCCGGCGCCATCCGGCACGAAACCGCGCGTCAGGCCGAGGGACTGGAGCTCATCGCGTCGGAGAACTTCGTCAGCGGCGCGGTGCTCGAAGCGGCCGGCTCCGTGATGACCAACAAGTACGCCGAAGGCTACCCGGGGAAGCGCTATTACGGCGGGTGCGAGTTCGTCGATGTGGCCGAGTCGCTCGCGATCGCGCGCGCCAGGGCGCTCTTCGGCGCCGAGCACGTCAACGTCCAGCCGCACTCGGGCGCCCAGGCCAACATGGCCGTCTATCTGACGCTCCTCCGGCCGGGCGACACCGTGCTCGGCATGAACCTCGCGCACGGCGGGCACCTCACGCACGGCCATCCGCTGAACTTTTCGGGCAAGCTCTACACGATCGTCCCCTACGGCGTCCGGCAGGAAGACGAGCGCATCGACTACGACGAACTCGAGCGGCTCGCCCACGAGCGCACGCCGAAGATGATCATGGTGGGCGCGAGCGCCTACCCGCGCGTGATCGACTTCCCGCGCATCGCCGCCGTGGCCGCCGCGGTGGGCGCGCCGATGGTGGTGGACATGGCCCACATTGCCGGGCTCGTCGCCGGCGGCGTGCATCCGAGCCCGGTGCCCCACGCCTCGTTCGTCACCTCGACGACGCACAAGACGCTGCGGGGCCCGCGCGCGGGCCTCATTCTCTGCCGCGAACAGTACGCCAGAGACCTCGACCGGGCGGTCTTCCCCGGCGTCCAGGGCGGCCCGCTGATGCACATCATCGCGGCCAAGGCCGTCTGCTTCAAGGAAGCGCTGGAGCCGGCGTTCGCCGCCTATCAGCGTCAGATCGTGGCCAACGCGCAGCGGCTGGCCGCCTCGATCGCCGCCCACGGCTTCCGCCTCGTCAGCGGCGGAACCGACAACCACCTGATGCTCGTCGACGTGTTCTCGAAAGGGATTACCGGCAAGGTGGCCGAGGCCGCGCTCGGCAGGGCCGGCATCACCGTGAACAAGAACGCGATCCCCTTCGACCGGAACCCGCCGATGGTGGCAAGCGGGATCCGCGTCGGCACGCCCGCCGTGACCACCCGCGGCATGCGCGAAGCCGACATGGACCTGATCGGGGAGCTCATCGCCCGCGTGCTGCGCGCTCCAGACGACGAAGGGGCGCTTGGCGTGGTGAAGAGCGAAGTCGAGCGCCTGTGCCGCAAGTTCCCGCTCTATCCGGATCGCCTGGCCTGAGCGAGGCGGTCCGCCGGGTCTTCTCCGACGGCGGCGCCCTCGCGCGCGTCCTGGACGGCTGCGAGGCGCGGCCGGGACAGCGCCAGATGGCCGAGGCGGTTGCGCAGGCCATTGACGAGGGCGGCACGCTCCTCGCCGAGGCGGGCACCGGCACCGGCAAGACGCTCGCCTATCTCACCCCGGCCATCCTGAGCGGGCGCCGCGTGCTCGTCTCCACCGGCACCAAGAACCTCCAGGAACAGATCTACTTCAAGGACCTGCCGCTGCTGCAGGAGGTCCTCGCCACGCGATTCACGGCCACGCTCATGAAGGGGCGCGGCAATTACCTGTGCCTGCATCGGTGGGAGGTGTACAAGCAGTCGTTCGAACCGTTCGAACCGTTCGAGCCGTTCGAACGGGAACGACCCGAACGATCCGAACGGACCGAACGCGCCGAACGACTCGTATTCCTGCCGATCATCGACGCGTGGATCGGGACCACCGACACGGGCGACCGCGCCGAGCTGCGCGACCTTCCGGAAGACGTCCCCATCTGGAAGTCGATTGCCGCGGAGGCCGAGACCTGCCTCGGCTCGGAATGCCCGCACTATGACAACTGCTTCGTGACGCGGATGCGACGCCGCGCGGCCGAGTCCGACGTGGTGATCGTGAACCACCACCTGCTGTGCGCCGACGCGGCGGTGCGGCAGAGCGCGTACGGCGAGGTGATTCCCGCCTGTTCGACGCTCGTCGTGGACGAGGCGCACCAGCTCGAAGACGTCGCCACGCAGTACTTCGGCTGCTCGGCCAGCGCGTATCGCATCGAGGATCTGGTGCGAGACGCGGAGCGGCTGATCAAGGCCGCCGCCGTCTCCCCCCGCCAGCACGAGGAGATCCATCGCACACTCGCGCGGGCGGCGGACCACGCGCGGCGCTTTTTCAGCGGCCTGGCGCTCGATCCCGCGCTGCAGGCGGCACGCGGCACCGAGACGCGCATCCGCTACACGGCGGACGCGCTCGCCGACCACGTCGAGGACGGGAGCGCCGTGGCCGCGGCGCTCGACGACCTCGAGGCCGCGCTGGCGCCGGCCGCCCGGCCGCCGGGCGCGAACGGGGAGCCGGGCCCCGGCGCGGACAGTCCCGGCGCCGATGACGGCGCCGACATCTCCGACGCGCTGGCGGCGCTCACGCACCGCGCCGGCGAAATCGGCCGGGACCTGCGGTTCCTGCTGCGCGCCGGCGATCCCGATTTCGTCTATTACGTCGAAACGCGCGGCCGCGGCCTGTTCCTCCGCGCGTCGCCAATCGACGTCTCACGCATCGTCCAGGAGGCGCTGTTCGATCGCATGTCGACGACGGTGCTGACCTCCGCCACGCTGGCCGTGGATGGGGCCTTCGAGTACATCAGGGGGCGGCTCGGCATCCGGCAGGCGACCGAGCTGCGCGTTCCCTCTGAATTCGACTACGGCACACAGGCGCTGCTCTACCTGCCGCGCCGCCTCCCGTCGCCGAAGGCGCCGGCTTTCGCCGAAGCGGCGGCGCGCGAGGTCATCGAGCTCGTCAGGCGCTCCCGCGGCCGCGCCTTCGTGCTCTTCACGAGCTACGGCGTGCTGCGGGTGGTGCAGCGGTTCGTCGAAATGGCGCTGCCCTACCCGATTCTGGTCCAGGGCACGGCGCCGCGCACCGAGCTGATCGAGCGATTCAGATCCACACCCCACGCCGTGCTCCTCGCCACCGCCAGCTTCTGGCAGGGCGTCGATGTGGTCGGCGACGCGCTGAGCTGCGTCATCATCGACAAGCTGCCGTTCGCGTCGCCCGGCGATCCGGTGACCGCCGCGCGCATCGAAGGCATCCGGGCGCGCGGCGGCGATCCGTTTGCCGATTACCAGGTGCCGCTGGCCATCCTCGCACTGCAGCAGGGGCTCGGGCGGCTTATCCGCCACCGCACGGATCGCGGCGTGCTGGCGCTGCTCGATCCCCGCATTCGCACCATGGCGTACGGGCGCCGGTTTCTGGCGTCGCTGCCGCCGGCGCCCGTGACCCACGACCTCGATGCCGTGGAACGGTTCTTCGAGTAAACTACGGAGAGAACGGTACTTACATTTTTTCGGAGGTTTTTGATGCGGACCTATCTGATCCGCGGAGTGCTCGGCCTGCTGGTCGTGCTCGCGGTTTCGGCGCCGGTAGCGGCGCAGAGTGTCGTCAGGGGCAAGGTGCTCGACAGCCAGGGCAAGCCGGTCGAGGGCGCCACCGTGTCGATCGAGGCGACCGAGTCGAATCGCAAGGCCCAGGTGAAGACGAACCGCAACGGCGAGTTCATGCAGATCGGCCTCCCGTCCGGGCGGTACAACGTCACGGCCACCAAGGACAATTTGAAGCAGGTGCTGCCGGCGACCATCTCGCAGGGCATGCCGGTGGAGCTGGCGTTCCAGCTGTCGCCCGCGAGTGGACTCACGCCGGAGCAGGCGAAGGCGCAGGCCGAGACGCAGGCCATGGCGCAGCAGGCCATCGAGGCCATGCGCGCCGGCCGCGACGATGAGGCGATTCAGAAATTCAACGAGATCGTCGCGAAGATCCCGACCTGCAGCGACTGCTACTACAACCTCGGCGTGGCGTACTCCAAGAAGCAGCAGTTCACCGAAGCAGAGGCTTCGTTTGTCAAAGCCACCGAGCTCGCGCCGAACAACGCCGACGCGTACACGGGCCTGGCCAACGTCTACAACGCGCAGAAGAAGTTCGACCTCGCGCAGCAGGCCAGCGGCAAGGCGGCCGAGCTTGCCGGCGCCGGGGGCGGAGGCGGCAGCGCCGAAGCGCTCTACAACCAGGGCGTCATTCTGTGGAACGCGGGCAAGTTCGCCGACGCCAAGGAGCAGTTCGAGAAGGCGGTCCAGGCCGATCCCAAGATGTCCATGGCGTTTTACCAGCTCGGCATGGCCAACCTGAACCTCGGGCAGGTTCCGGCGGCGCGCCAGGCGTTCGAGGGCTACCTGAAGGCCGACCCGAGCGGCCCGAAAGCGGCCGAAGTCCAGACGTTCCTGAAACAATTGCCGCAGTGACCCTCGCCGACCGGCTGGCCGGGGTCCGCTCGCGCATCGACGCGGCGGCCCGGTCGGCCGGCCGGGACCCCTCCTCCGTCACCCTCGTCGCCGTTTCCAAGACCTTTCCACTCGAACTGATCCGCGCTGCGTACGATGTCGGCCAGCGCGACTTCGGCGAGAACCGCGTCCAGGAAGGGCTGGAGAAGATCGCGCAATCGAGCGATCTCGAGATCCGCTGGCATCTGCTCGGCCACCTGCAGTCGAACAAGGCGAAGCCCGCGGCGTCGGCGTTCGCCACGATTCACTCGATCGACAGTCGTGATCTGCTCCGGAAGATCGATACCGCCGCCGCGGGCGCCGGTGCCGCGCCGGAGCTCCTGATTCAGGTCGATCTGGCCGGCGAGGAGACGAAGTTCGGCGCGCCGCCGGCCGAGGTCCAGGCGATGATCGAGGCCGCCGCCTCGCTGCAGGCCGCGCGCGTCGTCGGACTCATGGCGCTGCCGCCCTATCCCGAGCACCCTGAGGATTCGCGGCCCTGGTTCAGGCGGCTGCGCGAGCTGCGCGACGGATGGCTGGCGTCAGGCGTTCCCGCGCCGATGCTCCGCGAGCTGTCGATGGGGATGAGCGGCGATTTCGAGGTGGCGATTCAGGAGGGGGCGACGCTCGTGCGCGTCGGCACGGCCATCTTCGGCAGCCGACGCGCAGGCTGACGCAGCCCCCCCCATCCCTACGCGGTCACCGTGTCCAGCCGCGACTCGACGTACGGCGCCTCGTTGAGGCCCGTCGTCTTGCGCTTCCTGGCCACCATCCAGCATTCCCGCGCCGAGGCGACGATCACCACGACGACCACCAGCATGAAGCCCAGGCACAGCGCCGCATCCACGCGGTCGTTGAAGATCATCTGCGAGGCGTTCGGGTTGGTCGAGGCGGCGAGCGACCGTGCGTGCGCGAGGAAGCCGAGCCCGGGTTCCGGCGAGAACACCTTCTGCCACCCCGCGGTGAGCGTGGCCGACGCGAGCCACACGAGCGGGACGATCGTGACCCAGGTGTAGCGGAGCTTGCCCATCTTCACGAGGATCGTCGTGACGACACACAGCGCCACCGCCGCCAGCAGCTGGTTGGCGATGCCGAACAGCGGCCACAGCGTATTGATGCCGCCGAGCGGATCGACGACACCCTGGTACAGGAAGTAGCCCCAGAACATGACGACCAGCGCCGACGTGCTGATGATGCTCGGGTACCACGACACGCGGCCGAGCGGCTTGTAGACCTGCCCGAGCATCTCCTGCAGCATGAAGCGGCCGACGCGCGTGCCCGCGTCGACGGTGGTCAGGATGAAGACGGCCTCGAACAGGATCGCGAAGTGATACCAGAGCGCCAGCCCGCCGCCGGTGAACACGCCGCCGAGAATTCCGGCCATGCCGACCGCCAGGCTGGGCGCGCCGCCGGTGCGCGACAGCAGCGTCGCTTCACCCATCTGGCGCGCCAGATCGGTCATCTGCTCGGGGCGCAGCATGAAGCCCCACTGCGCGATGGCCTGTGACGCGCTCTCGGCCGTCGTACCCAGGAGGGCCGGCCCGACGTTCATCGCGAAATAGATACCGGGGTCGAGGCTCGCGGCCGCGATGAGCGCCATCAGGCCCACGAGCGACTCGGCCAGCATCGAGCCGTACCCGATCATGCGGATGTCGCTTTCCTGGCGCACGATCTTCGGCGTCGTCCCGCTCGAGATGAGCGCGTGGAACCCGGACATCGCGCCGCAGGCAATCGTGATGAACGCGAACGGAAAGAGCTTGCCGGCGAACACCGGCCCGCTGCCGTCGATGAACTGCGTGACGGCCGGCAGCTGCAGCGGCGGCATCAGGACAAGGATGGCGGCGCCGAGGACGAGAATCGTCCCGATCTTCAGCACCGACGAGAGATATCCGCGCGGCGTCAGGAGCAGCCAGATCGGCAGCACGGACGCGACGAACCCGTAGACGATGATGCCCCAGGCGAGGTCCGGACCCGACCAGGTGAACGCCGGGCCCAAGGCCGGGTGCTGAGCCACCCAGCGGCCGGCGAACAGCGACCCGAACATCAGGGCGATCCCGATGACCGTGGCTTCCGTCACCTTGCCCGGACGGATGTTGTTCATCCAGACGCCCATGATGAGCGCGATCGGAATGGTCGCCGCAATCGTAAAGAGGCCCCACGGGCTGTCGCGCAGCGCGTTGACGACGACGAGCGCCAGCACGGCGAGCAGGATGATCATGATGGCGAAGACGGCAATCATCGCCGCCACGCCGGCGACCCGGTTGACTTCGTCCTTCGCCATCTGGCCGAGCGACTTGCCGTCGCGGCGCACCGAGGCGCAGAGCACGATCATGTCCTGCACGGCGCCGCCGAGCACGACGCCCGCGATGAGCCAGAGCGTGCCGGGCAGGTAGCCGAACTGCGCGGCCAGCGTCGGGCCGACGAGCGGGCCGGCGCCCGAGATCGCCGAGAAGTGCTGTCCCGCGGCCACCCACTTGCTGGTGGGGACGAAGTCGCGGCCGTTGCTGAGCCGCTCGGCCGGCGTGGCGCGCCGATCGTCGAGGCCGAACACCGTGTAGGCGAGGTAGCGCGAGTAGAACCGGTACGCGACCAGATAGGTGCAGACGCCGGCAATGACGAGCCAGGCGGCGCTGATGGTTTCGCCGCGCGACAGCGCGATCACGCCAAATCCGGCCGCGCCGAGCACGGCAATCGCCACCCAGAGGAGAATGGACAGAGGCTTGTTCATAGGTGTCTAACGCGCCAGTCTCTGCGAAAGGAGGCGTTTCGTCAACCCATGTTCCGACCCACGCCGCACGGCGTCGCCTTCGATGTCCGCGTCGTCCCGCGGTCGGGCCGCGCGGGCGTCGCCGGCACGCGTGACGCGGCGCTTCTGGTACGTCTCCACGCGCCGCCCGTCGAAGGCGCGGCGAATGCGGAGCTCGTCGAGGTGCTCGCCAGGGCGCTTGGCGTGCCCAAACGCGCCGTGACCATCGTCGGCGGCGAACGAAACCGCCTGAAGCAGGTCCGCGTGGACGGTGTCACCGAGGAGCTGGCGCGCGACCGGCTAACGCCTGCTGGGCGCGACCCCGGTGACCGCGATCGATTCGACCGATAGGGACAGATCGATCGGGTAGGTGAACGACGGGAACAGCTGCACGTCTTCGGTGTAGAACGCCGCCACGATGGTCCGATTCCCGTCGCGCCGCACCTCGACGTCCTCCGGCTCGAGCGGCACGTCCAGCTCGCGCGCCTTCTCGACAATCTGGCCCACGAGCGTGTCCGTCGCCACCGCCGCGCCGAACACCACGAGCTGCTGCGCCTCGTCCTCCAGCTCGTAGTACCGCCACGCAACCATCCCCGCGTGGCCGATCGCATTCAGCACCACCAGGACGACCAGGATGGTAACCGCGGTCCGAATCAATGGATCTGGTGCAGGATACGGCTCCAGCGAATGCCGGTCAGCGGGTTCAACCCCGACTCTTCGCTGAAGGAGAAGTAGACGAACAGCGCCTTGCCCTTGATGTACTCCCGCGGGAGGAAGCCCCAGTAGCGGCTGTCCTGCGAGTTGTCGCGGTTGTCGCCCATCATGAAGTACTGGGTCGCCGGCACCGTGACCGGCCCGTACGTCATGCGGACATCGTAATCAAACGGCCCCTCGTCGTCGGACGGCGTAAAGAGGTACTGGACGTAGGGCTCGTCGAGCGGCTTGCCGTCGATGTACACCTTCTTGTTGCGCAGCTCGATGGTGTCGCCGGGCAGCCCGATGACGCGCTTGATGAAGTCGCGCTCGGGGTCTTCCGGATACTTGAAGACGATGATGTCGCCGCGGTGGATCGGATCGATCGGCAGCAGCATCCGCTCGAGGGCGGTCCGCGCCGGCGCGAAGACGAACTTGTTCACCAGCAGGTGATCGCCGATGAGCAGGTTGTTCTCCATCGACCCGGTGGGAATCTTGAAGGCCTGGACGACGAACGTCCGGACGAAGAGCGCGAGGATCACGGCCACGCAGATCGACTCGAAGTATTCCCGGGCCGTGGACTTCCGGTACATGGCCTCTATTCTGTCCCGACTTTCAGTACGGCGAGAAACGCTTCCTGCGGAATCTCGACCCGTCCCACCCGTTTCATCCGCTTTTTGCCTTCCTTTTGCTTTTCGAGCAGCTTCCGCTTGCGCGTGATGTCGCCGCCGTAGCACTTGGCGAGGACGTTCTTCCGGAGCGCCTTGACCGATTCGCGGGCGATCACGCGGTTGCCGATCGACGCCTGGATGGCAATCTCGAACATCTGGCGCGGAATCAGCTCGCGCATCTTGGACGCCAGCGCGCGGCCGCGGTCGTACGCCGCGTCCCGATGGACGATGATCGACAGGGCGTCCACGGGTTCGGCGTTGACCAGGATGTCCATCTTGACGAGCGGCGATTCCCAGTAGCCGGTGACGTGATAGTCGAGCGAGGCGTAGCCCCGGGAGATCGTCTTCAGCCGGTCGTAGAAGTCCATGACGACCTCGTTGAACGGCAGCTCGTAGGTAATCAAGACGCGATCCGACTTGAGGTACTCCAGCTTCTTCTGCACCCCGCGCTTGTCCTGGCACAGCTTCAGGATCGGCCCGACGAACTCGGAGGGGGTCAGGATCATCGACGTGATCACCGGCTCCTCGAGCTTCGCGATGCGTCCGGCGTCGGGCAGCTTCGCCGGGCTGTCGATCTCATGCACCTCCCCGTCGGTGGTCGTCACCCGGTACAGCACGCCCGGGGCCGTCGTCACCAGGTCCATGTTGTATTCGCGCTCGAGCCGTTCCTGCACGATCTCCATGTGCAGCAGCCCCAGGAAGCCGCAGCGGAACCCGAAGCCGAGCGCGGCCGAGGTTTCGGGCTCGTAGAAGAACGACGCGTCGTTGAGGCGCAGCTTCTCCAGCGCTTCGCGCAGCTCCGAGTACTGATGGCTCTCCACCGGGTACAGCCCGGCGAACACCATCGGCTTGAGCTCCTTGAAGCCGGGAAAGGGCGCGGGCGGCTGCCGGGCGGTTTCGGTGACCGTGTCGCCGATCTTGGCGTCGGCCACGACCTTGATGTTGGCGACGATAAACCCGACTTCGCCCACCGACAGCTCGTCGACGGGCGTCGCCTTCGGCGAGAAGACGCCCAACGCGTCCACTTCGAAGTCCTGCTTCGTGGCCATGAGCCTGATCTTGGCCCTGGTCCGCAGCACGCCGTCGATGACCCGCACGACGATCACGACGCCGCGATACGGGTCGAACCATGAATCGAAGATCAGCGCCTTGAGCGGCGCCTCCCGGTCGCCTGCCGGCGGGTGGATGCGCGCGACGACCGCCTCGAGGATCTCGACGACCCCCGTGCCTTCCTTGGCGCTGGCGAGCAGCGCGCCGCTGCTGTCGAGACCGATGATGTCCTCGATCTGGCGCAGGCATTCCTCGGGCTGCGCGCTCGGCAGGTCGATCTTGTTGATGACGGGGATGATCTCGAGGTTGTTCTCGACGGCCAGATAGGCGTTGGCGAGCGTCTGGGCTTCGACGCCCTGCGCGGCGTCCACGAGCAGGAGGGCGCCTTCACACGCTGCCAGCGACCGGGTGACCTCGTAGCTGAAGTCCACGTGGCCCGGCGTGTCGATGAGGTTGAGGACGTACTGCTCGCCGCTCGTCGCCGTGTAGTTCAGGCGGACCGGATGCGCCTTGATCGTGATGCCGCGCTCCCGCTCGAGGTCCATGGCGTCGAGCACCTGCGCCTCCATCTCGCGGGCCTGGAGCGCGCCCGTGATCTCGAGGAAACGGTCGGCCAGCGTCGACTTGCCATGGTCGATGTGCGCGATGATCGAGAAGTTCCGGATGTGAGCCTGATCCATCGGGGTGCGATCAGGAAATTATAGCAACCGGCTTGGGGCGTCCGGCGGCGCCAGACAGCAGCGCCAGAATCTCATGCCCGTACGTCTCCCGCCGCCAGGGACCGAGATCCATGATGTGCACCAGCTCGCCGTGGGTTCGCGGCGCGCGGCGGGCGAGATCCCAGAGCGCGGTGCGCGGAAGGATCACATCCGACTCCACTCCACGCGCCCTCGCCCGCTCCTTGCGCCAGGCGTGCAGCCGGTCGTATCGATCCCGCACCTCGTCGGACTCGCGATCGGCCGGAGGCTCGCGCGGGGCCGGAGCGTGGAGTCCCTGCTGGACGGCGTGCAGCACACCCTGCGCATGGCGGCGAATCTGCTCCGGCGTCATGCCGGGCACGCCTTGCAGGTCTTCGGCGCGGCTCGGAGCGCGGCGGGTGAGGTCGATGAGCGTCGCCTCTCCCATCACCTTGAAGGGAGGACAATCCCGGCGCGCAGCCTCCTGTTCGCGGTAGGCGAAGAGCGCCTCGAGGATCGCCGCCTGCGCGGGCGCCAGGTCTCGTGCGCCCTTGACGCGCCAGAACGCCGGCACCAGGGCCTGGTCGGCCTGGTCCGAGTCGCCACCGAGGCGCGCCAGACGGGCGAATTCCTCCTCGGCCTCCGGCCAATGGCCTGCGTCCGTCAACGCCTGGTACTGCCTGTCGCGCAACGCAATGAGATAGTGCGTGTCGAGCCGCGCGTAGTCCAGGTGCTCCGGTGCCAGAGGACGACGCTTCCAATCGATCCGCTGGTACTGCTTGCTCATCGAGACGCCGAAGTGGATGTCGAGGATGGCGGCGAGGCCGACCTGCGGCCAACCGAGCGTGCGCGCGGCGCTCATGGTGTCGAAGATGTTCGCGAACTCGAAGTGGTAGTCGCGCCCGAGGCAGACGATGTCGTTCTGGGCGGCGTGAAAGACCTTCTGCTGGCCGGGATTCGCGAAGAAGGGCGCGAGCGAACTCAGATCCGGCACGCGGATCGGATCGAGGATGTAGTCGGCGGCGAGGGTGGAAAACTGGATGAGGCACACCTGCTCGCGGTAGGCGTGGAAGCTGTTGGACTCGGTGTCGACAGCCACGATGGGATCGAGGGCCAGCGCGCGAACGAGGCGACCGAGGCCGTCCGTGTCGGCAACGAGACTGGCAGGCGGCAACGAGGACGCGCGCATACGTGGCGACGGCGAAGCGTCATGCACCTCGACGAATTCCTTCAACCTTGGCGTCCCGCTCGGACGCGAGGCGCTCGCGTTCGCGCCGGAACCGCCGGCCGACCTCTTCGACTTCCGCGGGGTCGGCGCCCGCCAGCTGCTTCATCGCGGACTGCTGGAGGATCTCCTGTTCGGCGATCTTCGAGTCGTAGAGGCTCCGCACCTCGGCGATGGCGTCCTTCTGCCGATCGGTCATCGGCTGGGTGGTGACGCCTTCCTCTGCGTCCTTCTTCCGGAGACGTTCCATCGCCAGGTCGAACGAGGACTTCGGCGCGCCATCATCAGCCACACGCCCAGTGTACGCCGTCTGCCGGGAAGTCGTCCCGCCCGCGGGCCGATGCCGGCGGGACCGTCAACGCGTGCGAGGCGGCTTCACCGGTGACCGGCGCGTCCGGCGGGGGGGCGTACGCGCGCGCTCGGCCACGCGAACCGACGCCCGGGCCCAGACCGCCAGCGCGTCGCCGTCCTCAATCACGCCGGCCGGCACCTGGTAGTAGGGCATGGTCATGGCCCTGTCGGCGTACGGTTTGAACGGCGTCATCCGGGCGGCTTCGTACTGGCCGCGATTGCTGTCGTCCACCTTCAGGTAGAGGGTGTCGGCGGCCAGAATGCCAAAGAACACGTCGCCCGCATAGAGCCCCACGCCGCCGAACATCGCGCGCGCCCGGACCGCCTTCACACCCGCCAGTTGTTCGAGGACGAACGCGCGGAATCCGTCGGTCACACGCATCGATGTGAGCCTGCCCCGACCGGCCGGAGACCGCCTCGCGCCGGATTTCCGCGTGCCGGATTTTCTGGCCATGTCCTCTCCAGGACCGCTTTTCAGGATAGCTCCCGGGCAATGGCGCGGCCGGCCACCCACGCCGACGACCACGCCCACTGAAAGTTGAATCCGCCAAGCCGGCCGTCGACGTCGAGCATTTCCCCCACGAGGTACAGTCCGTCGCAGCGCCGTGACGCCATGCGTGCCGGATCGATCTCGTCGAGCGGAATGCCGCCGGCCGTCACCTCGGCGACGTTATAGCCCCGGCTGTCGCGGACCGCAAGCGGCGACGCCAGCAAGGCGCGAATGAGCCGGCGCCGCGCGTCCCGCGACAGATGCGCCATCGTCGTCCCGTCGGCGCCCGCAGCGCGCGCCCACGCATCGGCCACCGCCGCGGGGAGCCGCGCCGCGAGCACCGTCGCCACCAGGGCGCGCGGACGGGCACTGGCCTGCTGCTCCAGCCACGCTTCGAGCGACTCGAAGGTCTCGCCGGGACAGAGGCTGAGCACCACCTCGACGTCGCGACCCTCGAGCCGCGCGCGATGCCAGTGCCGCGAGGCATCGAGCGCCACGGGACCGCTCACGCCGACATGCGTCCAGAGCAGCGCACCGTCGAGCGTGATGTCCGGGCGCCCGGCGGCGCGAATCGTCAGCCGCGCCGGATGTGCGATCCCGGAGAGCCCGGCGTGGGCGTTCCCGTCGAGCACCAGCGGCACGAGCGCCGGCGTCGTCTCGACGTAGCCGTGACCCAGGCGCGACGCCAGTTCGTACCCGGCCCCGTCGCTGCCGGTCTTCGGCAGCGAGCGTCCGCCGGTGGCCAGCACGACGGCGCGGGCGGAATACGTCTGCCCCGTCGCGGTCGCCACGACGA
>JACQZV010000095.1 GCA_016213695.1 Acidobacteriota bacterium
CTGGTGTTCTTCGAGACTAAATAACCCAATCTTTCGGGTCGTTCGGGGTTCGGAACGTACGAACGACCCGAACGACCCGAACCCCGAACCCCGAACGATCCGAACCCCGAACGATCCGAACGATCCGAACGATCTATTCCACCGACGCCAGGTACGCCGCAATCGCGATGATGTCGTCGTCGTTGAGCGAGGCCGCCCACGGCTTCATCAGCGGCGCGTCCGGGCCGCTGCGGGTGCCGTCCTTGAACCAGTAGAGCTGGCGCGCCAGATAGACCGGGTGCATGCCCGCCAGGCGCGGAATCGACGCCTGCCCCTTCAGGTCGAGCCCGTGGCAGAGCCCGCAGTTCATCGTCTTGCCGCCGCCCGTGTCCACGAGCGTCTTGCCGCGCGCCAGGCTGCCCATCGGCACGTAGGACGTGAAGCCGACGTACGGATCGCGCAGCCGCACGCGGTCGACCTCCTGCGGCACGCTGATGATCCGGGCGCCGATCGGCTCCATGCCGCCGGCCGGATCGACAAAGCGCATGCGCCCGTTGCCGAGGAACGTCTTCGGCACCATGGCGCTCTCGACCACCTTCTGGAACGGCGGCACCGGCAGCGACGCGAAGTACGCGGCCGCCTCCTGAATCTCCAGATCGGTCATCTCCGACGCGATGCCGTTCATGCGCTTGCCGGTCACGTCCTTGCGCGCGCCGCTCTTGAAGTCGAGCATCTGCTGGACGATGTACGGGAGCGTCAGGCCCGCCAGGCCGGAGGACTCGGGATGTCCGAGGCCCGACATGAGGTGGCACGCGCCGCACGCCATCACGCCGCCGTGCCCCTTGGCGACCACCTGGGGCGGCGCCGGGTGCCGGTCGGGGAACCAGTCGGGCGGGCTCATGAGATTGTCGATCTGCGCCGGCGTGTACGTCCGCGTGCTCCCCGGCAGCGATTTCGGCGCCGGATCCTCGGGAAACGGCTTTTCGATCGCCGCCGGGAACGCCCACGGCTTGTCGGGGTACATCCCGCCGGCGGCGGGCTGCTGCGTGGCCGCGCGGGCCGACAGCGACGCGAACGCCGCAAGAGCGGCCACCCACACGATTCGTCTCATACGATCCTCCGTCGGTGCCGGCCATGATAAGGCAAAACCAGTTGCGGGCGAGCGGGCCCGATGGGAAAAAACCCACGGCACCATTGCCGCTTCGCGCGGGGCGCATCGTACGGGAGAATATGGCGTACGGAGGCGAGATGAAGGTCGGATCAAGGCGCGTGTGCTGGGGTGTGGCGGGAACCGCGACGGCGTGGCTGCTGGCCACGGTGCTCGTGAGCGGCCAGGCGGCGCCGAGCCAGACGCAGCCGCTGCTGGCCGAGCAGGTGTTCAAGAACGTCACGGCGATGCGCGGCATCACCGTGGACGAGTTCATGAGCACGATGGGTGTCTTCTCGGCGAGCCTTGGCTTCTCGTGCGAGGACTGCCATACGGGCGGGTCGAACAACTGGGAGCTGTACGCGAAGGACATCAGCCCGCGCAAGCAGACGGCGCGGCGCATGGTTGCGATGATGGCCGAGATCAACAAGCAGTACTTCGGCGGCCGCCAGGTCGTGACCTGCTTCTCGTGCCACCGCGGCGGCAACCGGCCGAAAGTGACGCCGAGCCTCGTGATGCTGTACGGGGCGCCGCCAGCGGACGAGCTCGACATCCTGCTCCCGCCGGCGCCTCCGGGCACGCCCACGGCGGCGCAGATCCTCGACAAGTACGTGCAGGCCCTCGGCGGCGCCGACCGCGCCGCACGGCTCACGAGCTTCGTCGCCAGGGGCAGCTACTCGGGCTACGGGCCGGAAGGCTTCCCGCGGCCGGTCGAGATTTTCGCGAAGGCGCCGAACCAGAAGACGGTGGCCGTGCGCGACAAGACGTCCGGCGACAACATCACGACGTTCAACGGACAGGCCGCGTGGCAGTCGGCCCCGTTCAAGCCGGTCGACGTGCTCGAGTTCCACGGCGCGGAGCTCGACTCGCTGCGGGCGGACGCCGAGCTGGCGTTTCCGTCCGCCGTGACGCAGGCGCTGACCAACATGCGGAGCAGCACCGATTTCATCAACGATCGCGCCGTGCTCTCGGTACAGGGCGCCAAGGGCAACGCGATCGTCACGATGTACTTCGACGAGCAGACGGGGCTGCTCACCCGCCTCGTGCGGTCGACGCCATCGGTGGTCGGCCGGCTCCCGGTGCAGATCGACTACGCCGACTACCGCGACGTGGCGGGCCTCAAGATGCCGTTCAAATGGACCATGAGCTGGCTGGACGGCCGCTCGAATTTCGAGTTGAGCGAGATCCAGCCGAACGCCGCGGTGGACGCGGCGCGATTCGCGAAACCGGGGCCGCCAAAGCCGTATTGACGTACGGTATAGTTCACTTTTACGGAGGGTGTGGCAGTGAAGAAGACGTCACTAGTCGCGGCGTGCGTCGCCGCCGCCGGTTCGTTCATCCTCGCGCCGTCGGCGTGGGCGCACCACGGCGACGCGGGGCGCTACATCGAAGACGTGGTGGAAATGACGGGAACCGTCGTGGAGACGCAGCTGGTCAATCCCCACTCGATTCTCGTCTTCGACGTGACCGATGCGGCCGGCAAGACCGTGCGCTGGCAGGCGGAAATGGGCGGCGCGCAGCAGCTCATGCGCGCCGGCTGGGCCACCGACGTCACGCCCGGCACCAAGATCACCGCGACCGGCCGGCGGCTGAAGAGCGGCGCGCCGTACATGAACCTCACCGAGCGCGCGCGCGTCGTCCTCGCCGACTCGGGCAAGGTCGTCATGCAGAACGCGAACTACGGCCAGGCGGCGGCGGGCGCGCAGTAACCCATCGTCCCGGGACGCGGCTGTTCCACCGATCACGGGCCACAGAGACACGGCGAGCACGGAGACATGTGTGACTCCGTGGCTCGGTGACTCCGTGGCCCGTGTCTTTTGTACAATCCGGCGGTTCGTCATCATTCATACCTGGAGGCGTTCATGAGCCGGAGTTTGCTCTGGGCCGGGATCGTGGTGTGTCCGTGCGCGGTGGGCGTCGCGATGCTCGCGGCGCAGGGACCCGCCGCGCCGGTGAGGCAGACGGCGTATCTCAAAGCCTCGAACCCCGGCATGTTCGACCACTTCGGCGAAGGCGGCGCGCTCGACGGCCACACCGGGCAGGCGGTCGCCCTCAGCCGCGACGGCCGCACGATCGCCGTGGGCGCCCAGCACGAAAGCAGCGGCGCGCGCGGCGTCAACGGCAACCAGACGGACGAGTCGGCGTACAACGCGGGCGCGGTCTACGTCTACACGCGTGCCGGAGCCGGCTGGGCCCAACAGGCCTACGTCAAGGCATCGAACGCCGGCGCCGGCGACCACTTCGGCAGCACCGTCGCGCTCAGCGCCGACGGCAGCACCATGGCGGTCGCCGCCGTCTGGGAATCGAGCGCTGCGACCGGCGTCAACGGCAACCAGGACGACAACTCGCTGCCGCAGGCGGGCGCCGTCTACGTCTTCACGCGCCGCGGTGCGTCCTGGTCGCAGCAGGCCTACCTCAAGGCGTCGAACACGGGACGCAGGGGCGCCGCCGACGACACCGACGGCGACCAGTTCGGCTTCTCGCTCGCGCTGAGCGGCGACGGCAGCACGCTCGCCGTCGGCGCCACCAGCGAGGACAGCAACGCCGCCGGCATCAACGGCAACCAGGCAGACGACTCGGCCAGCTCGGCGGGCGCCGTCTACCTCTTCACGCGGACGGGAGCCACGTGGACGCAGCAGGCGTACGTCAAGTCGGACGCGCCGCCGATGGCTGCCGCGGGCGATCAGTTCGGCTATTCGCTCGCGCTTGACGCCACCGGCGCGACGCTCGCCGTCGGCGTCTACGACGAAGGGGGCTCGGCCCGCACCGTCAACGGTCCGATCGACGCGATGCGGAACGGATCGGGCGCCGTGTACGTCTTCACCCGCACGGGCCGCACCTGGACGCGGCAGGGGTATCTCAAGACGTGGAACTCGGAGGGGGGCGACTCCTGGGGCGTGTCGGTGGCGCTCAGCGACGACGGCGCGACGCTGGCGACCGGCTCGCTCGATGAAGATTGCCTGTGTCCCGGCGCGCACACCGACTCCGGTGTCGGCATCGCCGACCAGAAGTCCGACACGTCTGCCGGCGCGGTCGCCATCTTCGCGCGTGCGGGATCGACCTGGGCGCAGCAGGCCTACATCAAGGCATCCAACATCGGCAGTTTCGACTGGTTCGGCGTGCGACTGGCGCTCAGCGGCGACGGCGGCACCCTCGCCGTCGGCGCGCAGAACGAGGACAGCGCGGCGCAGGGAGTGAACGGCCGACAGGATGACGACTCGGCCGAGGAGGCCGGCGCCGTCTATCTCTTCAGGCGCACCGGCGCGGCATGGACGCAGCAGGCGTACGTCAAGGGCGCGCTTACCGAGGCCTATGACGAGTTCGGCGGCGCGGTGGCGCTCGACCGCGACGGCGGCCTCCTCGTCGTGGGCGCCCGGGGCGAAGACAGCGGCGCCGCGGGCGTCAACGGCAACCAGGCCGACAATGCCGTGGACGAGTCGGGCGCGGTCTACGTGTTCACCCGGTAACCCCGGAGGGCTTCCCCTTCGTGCCACGCTGCTCTCTGTTTCGATCCGCGGTGTGCGTCCTGCTCCTGGCAGCAGGCGCGGCGGCGTCGGCCGCGCAGGCGGCACAGGGACCGGCGGCCGTGGATCCGCCGCCGCCGGTTGCTCCAGGCACGGTGACCCGCAACGAGCGGGGCCGCGCGACGGTCCACGCGTCCCGCATCACCCAGCCGCTCAAGCTGGATGGACGCCTCGACGAAGACGTCTACACCGCCGTCCGGCCAATCGACGGATTCATCCAGCAGCTGCCCGTCGAAGGCGTGCCGGCCACCGAACCGACCGTCGTCTGGATTTTCTTCGACGAGGGCAACGTATATATCTCGGCGCGCTGCGACCAGAGCGAGCCCGATCGCATCGTGGCCAACGAGCTGCGCCGCGACAACATCAATGTGTTCATGGTCAACGACAACATCAGCATCGCACTCGACACGTTCTACGACCAGCGCAGCGGCGTCTTCTTCCAGACCAATCCCATCGGGGCGTTGCGCGATCAGGCCATTGCCGACGGCACGTTCAACGTCAACTGGAACGCCGTCTGGGAGGTCAAGACGTCGCGCTCGGAAGCCGGCTACACCGTCGAGATGAAGATCCCGTTCAAGTCGCTGCGCTACCGGGCCGCCGGGCCGCAAGTCTGGGGCCTCAACATCAGGCGGGTGGTGAAATCGAAGAACGAGAC
>JACQZV010000096.1 GCA_016213695.1 Acidobacteriota bacterium
CAGCGCGGGCATCGTGACGGCCATGCTCCCCGTCTCGGCCCTGCTGGCGTTCATCCTGATGTATGCCGCTGGAATGTCCGCAAACTTGATGTCGCTGGGTGGACTGGCCATCGGCATCGGTATGCTGGTCGATGGCGGCGTGGTGATGGTGGAGAACATCTACCGGCATCTTTGGGAAGAGCGCGGCTCGGAGACCCCGCAACTGGTGGTCATCCGGCGCGCGGCGCACGAGGTGGCACGACCGATCGTCTTCGCGATCGCGATCATCATCCTCGTCTTCGTGCCGCTGTTCACGCTCGAGGGGGTCGAAGGAAAGCTCTTCAAGCCGATGGCCCTCACCATCACGTTCGCCATGCTCGGGTCGCTCGTGTTCTCGCTCACGCTCGTGCCGGTCCTCTGCGCGGCGGGCCTGAAGATCGGCGCCGACGAGGAGACACGGCTGGTGCATTGGATCAAGACGCGCTACGAGCCCCTGCTGCGCTGGGCGCTGGCCAATGGCCGCCGGGTCGTCGTGACGGCGGTTGTGGCGCTGGTGGGCAGTCTGGCGCTCGTACCGATGCTTGGGACCGAATTCGTGCCGACGCTCGAGGAAGGGTCCATTCTCTACCGGGCAACGCTTGCCCCAAGTGCCGGGCTCGACGAGGCGATTCGCGTGTCGGCGCAGCTGGAGCGCATCGCCAAGGAGTTTCCCGAGGTGGTGGACGTGGTGTCGAAGATCGGACGCGCCGAGATCGGCGGCGACCCCGAGCCGGTCAATAACGTCGAGGCGACCGTCACGCTCCTGGCTTCCGAATCGTGGAAGAAGGGGCGGACCAAGGCGCACCTGGTAGATGAGATGCGCGCGCGCATGGCGGACATTCCGGGAATCGATCTGAACTTCTCACAGCCCATCGCGACGCGCGTGGACGAGTTGATCTCGGGCGTGCGTGCACAGCTCGCCATCAAGGTCTTTGGCGAGAATCTCGATTCCCTGTCGCGCGTCGCGGCCGACGTCGAGGGTATCGTGCAGCGCATGCAGGGTGCGAAGGACGTGCAGAGCGAGCAGGTGCTGGGCCAGCCGCAGCTGCTGGTCCACATTGACCGCACGGCGGTGGCCCGCCTGGGGCTGAACGTGGAGGACGTGCAGAATGTCATTCGCACGGCCATCGGTGGCGCCGACGCCGGACAGGTGTTCGAGGGCCAGCGCCGCTTTGACATCGCGGTGCGCTATGCCGAGCCGTTCCGCGCCACCGCGCAGGACATCGCGCGAGCGCAGGTGGCCACGCCCGAGGGGGCGCGGGTGCCCCTGAGCCAGGTGGCGACCATCGAGGAAACCGTCGGCCCCAAGCAAATCAGCCGCGAGGCGAACCAGCGGCGCATCGTCATTCAGGCCAACGTCGAAGGACGCGACCTGGGCGGCTTCGTGGCGGAGGCACAACGGGAGGTGCAGCGCGCAGTGCGTCTGCCGGCGGGCTACTTCATCACGTGGGGCGGCCAGTTCGAGAACCAGCGGCGGGCGATGGCCCGGCTGGCCATCATCGTGCCGGTGACAATCGCCCTCATCTTCCTGCTGCTGTTCGGGTCGTTCAATTCCGTCCGGCAGGCGGGGTTGATCCTGCTCAATGTGCCCTTTGCGCTGATTGGCGGAATCGTCGGGCTCTTCGTGACGGGTCAGTACCTGAGCGTGCCCGCGTCGGTGGGCTTCATCGCCCTCTTCGGCGTCGCGGTGCTCAATGGTGTGGTGCTCGTCACCTACATCAATCAGGTGCGCGCCGAAGGCGTGCCGCTGCAGGAAGCGGTCGTGCGCGGCACGTTGCTGCGTCTGCGCCCCGTGTTGATGACGGCACTCGTGGCGAGCCTCGGACTTGTGCCGCTCCTGCTCGCCTCGGGGGCGGGTTCGGAAATCCAGCGTCCGCTGGCGACCGTGGTCGTCGGGGGCCTCATCACATCCACCTTGCTGACGCTCCTCGTGCTGCCGCTGCTTTACGTGGCCTTCGAGCGGAAGCACATCACGTCGGCGGAGCTGCTATGAAACTGATCATTGCCGTTGTCCGTCCCTTCAAGGTCACCGCCATCGTGGACGCGATCAGTCCCGACGCGGACTTTCCCGGGCTGACCGTTGTCAGCAGCCGCGGGTTCGGACGGGAGAAGTCGGCCCCGCACGTGCACACCGAAGCCGAGGACCTCCGGGACTTTGCAGACGGCGCCACCCTCCTGGTTGCCGCTCCCGACGACGCGGTCAACCGGGTGTGCACCATCATTGAGCGCATTGCGCACACGGGCCGACCGGGGGACGGCAAGATCTTTGTGCTGCCGTTGGAGGACGCCGTGCGCATCGCCACGGGCGAACGCCTCGAGGCGGCGCTGCTATGACTACCGTCGAACGCCCCTCTCCGTGGAAGACGCGCTTCGCCCAGCGGACGTATGCTGCGGGCGCCTTGCTCGCCGTTGGCGGTGTGGTGAGCCTCGCCGTGCATGCGCCCGACCAAGCCGGCTGGCTCGCCATCCGGCTCGACGCGGCCGGACTCTTCTACACGCTCGCCTCGGTGGTCGGCGGCAGCAATTTCTTCGCGGCCGGCGTCCGGGCAGCGCGCACGCTGCGGCTCGACATGAACTTCCTGATGTCGATTGCCATTGTCGGGGCGATCCTGATCGGTGAGCCGTTCGAGGCGGCAACGCTCGCATTCCTGTTCTCGGTCGCGGAGCTGCTCGAGCGGTTCGCCGTGGATCGTGGGCGCCGTGCCGTCGCGCGCCTCGTCGAACTTGCGCCGGAGCAGGCAGATGTCTGCCTGGCCGACGGGAGCGTGCAGCGCGTGAGCGTGGAAGAACTGCGCATCGGCGACCGTGTGCGTATTCGCCCGGGCGATCGGATCCCGGCGGACGGTCGCGTGGCGTCGGGGCGCACGGAGGTCAACGAGGCCACGATCACCGGCGAGTCGCTTCCGCGCCCGAAGGCGGTGGGGGATTCGGTCTTTGCCGGCACCTTGAACACCGAGGGCGCCATCGACGTTGAGGTCAGTGCGGACGCCGCGCATTCGACGCTGGCGCGGATTGTCCAGCTCGTACGTGCCGCCGAGGGACAGCGCGCGCCGATTGAACAGTTCGTGACACGGTTTGCGCGCATCTACACGCCCATCGTCACGGCCACGGCGTTCCTGCTGATGACGGTGCCAGCACTGGTGTTCGGTGCCGACGCGCTCGAGTGGTTCGTGCGGGGACTCACGCTCCTCGTCATTGCCTGCCCGTGCGCGCTCGTCATTGCAACACCCGTCACCGTGGTGAGTGCACTGACGAGCGCCGCGCGACACGGCGTGCTGATAAAGGGTGGTGAACACCTCGAGCGACTGGGTGAGGTACGCGCCCTGGCCATCGACAAGACGGGGACGCTTACAACGGGTCAGTTGGTCGTGCAGTCGCTCGCCGTGGCGGAAGGCACCGATGAGATGGAACTGTTGCGGCGGCTGTCCGCAGTGGAAGCCCGCTCGGAACACCCGATCGCGCGGGCCATCGTCCGCTACGCGGAGGACCGAGGTCTTGCGCCGCATGCCGGGCGGGCGGACGAATTTGAAGCGACGCCGGGCCGCGGTGTTCGCGCCGTGGTGAGCGGCGTGCAGTTGTGGGTAGGCACCGAGGAGTTCGTTGGGGTGTCGATGCCCGCGTCGAGCCGTGAGACGAACGCGGCGACAGAAGTCAGCGTGCGCACCGCCGATGGTCTGCAAGCGCGCGTGCAGATCGGCGACGATCTCCGCGCGGGAGCGCCGGCCGTCGTCGCCTGGCTGCATCGCTTGGGCGTGCGTCCCATCGTGATCCTCACCGGCGACGCCGCTGGTCCGGCCGAGCGCGTGCAACGCGAGACGAACGCGGACGAGGTGGCCTCCCGCCTGCTTCCGGCCGACAAGGTGGCCGCGGTCGAGCGGCTGCGCGCCAAGTACGGGACGGTCGCCATGCTGGGTGACGGCGTCAACGACGCGCCCGCGCTGGCGGCGGCCTCCGTTGGCATCGCGATGGGTGCGGCGGGCTCCCCGGCGACCATCGAGACGGCC